>JAZUEG010000200.1:0-11448 GCA_045640025.1 Bacteroidales bacterium | reverse complement strand
AAAATAATTTTCAAAATCAATCCGATAATAATATATGCAATTATCCTCTATTTTGAACTCGGAAATATCAAAATACTCTTTAATTTTAGAACTAATATAATGAATAGAAGAACGAGTATGAGAAAACTTAACCTCTGACCCAGTTACTTCTACCCAATTACAAATTAGTCCTTTCTCTTGAATAGCAAACCTAATTTTTTCATACAATTCTTGCTCCTTTAAATTACGAAGGCTTGAACTTTTAATCCAACAAGGAGATTTGCGATAAAACCAAATAAACAAAACACATTCAATTACATAAATAACACAACATAAACAAACTTTGCCACAATCGACGTTAAAAGTAGCCAAAATATTAAGCAAAAATATTACACACCAAAAGATCATTAATAAATAACCAATCAACACGACAATTTTTGACGGAGAATATGGGCGACCTTGCAAACACCCGTCCTGAGTTGCACTATAAAACTTTTCTAAAAGAAACTTTTTATCATATCCAAAAATATTATCCACATTTTCCATTCGCCAAATAACGTGTTCAAAAACCTTATACCAAGCCTTTAAACCTTGTGCCATCAAAACCCAAACATAAGAGAAAATAGCCCCGAAAAAAGCGACTACAGAAGTTATAACAAAATAATCAATATTAAAATTACCTTTCAAGTACTTAGTTCCTAAGAAACCCAATGCCGTAAAACACAA
Source organism: Bacteroidales bacterium (assembly GCA_045640025.1). Taxonomy (GTDB): domain Bacteria; phylum Bacteroidota; class Bacteroidia; order Bacteroidales; family UBA3824; genus UBA3824. The sequence continues at coordinate 10,743 of JAZUEG010000200.1, read as the reverse complement.
AGCAAGAAAAGTCCATACAAAAATTGAATTTTTCCAGAATCTTTCCAATTCAAAATCACGACATTGTTTGTATCTGTCATACAAATCCTTCATATTTGGCAAAGAATCATCAGAAAATGAAACTCTGTTAGTTTTTGAACTATGCAAAAAACTCATATCCATAATACAATTATTATTCAAAAAATTCCAATGCCAGCCAACACTTATTTCTGCATCAACTGGCATTGAAATTAAAGGTTAAACAAAAAATTATTCTAAACTAAAAAACATCGATCTTGTTGAATCACTTCTGATTATCATAATTGAATTGGAAGCACTATCATATTCCAACAACAATGGCTGATATTGATATTTGATAGTTGAATCCTTCAGTTGCTGTTTCAACATTTCAATTTGAGAGAGAGATGAATCATTTTCTACCATCAAAGAGTCCTTTGAGGTTGTTGAGACCATCGAATATTGATCGGCCTGTCGATGAGTTTTTGAGTCGCTCAAACAAACTCCCAGAATGCCCACCAATAGTAGCATTAGAACTATTATTGCTGGGCCCAAGGATTTTTTTGGAAACTCAAAAGTTTGCTCCGCCTTTGTATTAGAAAGAACCAAAACCCTTTCAACGTCCTTAGTTTCAACATTGAAAAATTTAGAAACTTTCTCATTGTTGACCGACATTGGAGTTATGATGAAAACAAATTTATCACAAGTTTCATCATCCAACGCCTTTTGAATAGTTGCCAAGAAGTTACCTTTGTTTCCTTCCAAAGACTTTGAAACACATACATTGTCAGAAACGTCAATTACAGAGAATGAATTATCAAATTCTGTTTTTATTGAGTTGAAAATAGCATTAAGTCTCTCTTTCACCCAATCTTCTGTAATTGAAGTATGGATACTCTCTTTTGTAAATTCATTGAGTTTACCTTCTGTGAAGAACCCATCGAAAATTCCACCCAAATCTTGATACCCATTTTTAATAACATAATTTAAAGACATCAAGAAAAAATCAAGTTCTTTCTTTCCTTCTTCAGATTTATATTCAGTATCGATACCAACAAAAAAAGTGTCACAATTTCGTTTTTGTGGTGACGGATCTTTTCTTTCAGAAGGAATGGTAGAGAATAAAAAATTGGCTGTTTTCTTTTTCGGAAAAATTTCCAAAATTATATTCTCTACGTGTTCCTCTAAAAAGGGCTCAAAATTCTTACGCCAATCCAATATTTTATTCTCTGCCTTTTCAGAACAGAAAAAAGAATATTCAAGTTTGCCGTTAGTATTTATCGCTATCATAGATTATACATATTTATAATAACCCTTCTCAAAACAAGCATCTTGTGAAGTAATAGAATCCAACTCCTCATTAATACGGAGGATATCATTGTAGAATTCTGTTACCTTATCTTTCGACCAGTAGGTACTTATAGTGCCCCAGGGGTCCATAAGTTTATCCCAAAAAGACCTGTTTTTAACGTGCTCAACCCACTTGTTAGCATCGCCATAAACCTCATCCAAATGATCTTTAGTGCGCTCAAAAATTGCCTTAAGAACAACACCAGCACCTAGATGATCTGGGACATTATTGTGTTTTACAAACTTGTGATTCAACTCATTGTTTTCAAACTTTGAATTTACACACTGAATACATCCAATAGTCTCCACAGGAGTGTAGATGATATTCAAAGAATTAGGTGAATTCTTGGCCAATTTAGTAATTGACTCATTGAACAATTCCCTAAACCTTGAGTAACAATCTTCAGACTTATTCTCAGTTACTTTGTGAGTATAGTAGGACTCACTCTTCATAGCGATAAAAACAGCCTTGGGGTGTTTGTCGTCCTCTCTGTTCTTTGCCCATTTCAAGCAATACTTGTCAATGAACTGAATGCCTAAATGTTGTGCAGTATACTTATCGTATGCTTCCTTGTCATCGCAAGGTGGTTTTTGCATATAAAGCATAGAATCAAATGGAACAAGCAAAACAGAACTTTTGTTCAAATGGTTTTCAAAGTCCTCAGCCAATGATTTTGAAGAAGTCTCTTCCATTACTACACCACCAGGAACATCCATAATCACAAAAGGCAAAGAAACAACTATTTTTTTCTTCTTATCTGCGATTTCCTTTTTGAAGTTGATAAAAAACTTAAAAGTCTGAATACCCTGTGTTGGATCCAATGCTCCGATTTTGCCGGAAACATCTGAACCATTTTCGGCATTCTTGATTATCTGCAAAGACTCTATAAACCTCTTAATACGTGTCTCAGAATCCTCATCAATCACTATTTCAAAGTTCTTGGGTTTCAAGTTTTCCTCAACATACTTGAAAATTGTTGCAAGCAATGAAGTTTTACCTGCACCACGAGGACCGATCATCGATATGTTAATCGTATCGAGAACAGTAGTTTCGATCACCTTGCCATCTTCGGTAGTTTCCTCAGTAGGCTTGATATTATCGAAAACCTCTTTTAGTTTATCTAATTCTTCTTTTGTCATAAACTTACTTTTTTAGATTATTGATAACAGATACTATGTTGTTCAAATCAGAAGTTAAATTCTTGACAGCGACAGCTCGTGCTGAATTGCCAAAAATCTCAGGCCAAAGCTCAACACAGAAACTTTCGACAAATGGATCCCAAGCCTCATTGAGTATTTGCTCATCATAAGTTGATCGGTTAAGACGGTCATTAAAGAATTCCATTTTGGCAAAAAGGAAAGAAGCAATTACCCAAGGAGATTTCTCACAAATGATTGAAACCATTTCACCGTTTACTTCCAGAACCTTATTGATAAGTTTCTGTTTAATCTGTTGTTTTTCCACTTCCCGGGAAGTGCCTTCTGTTGCCAAGAAACTATCTACATCGACCTTTCCGCCACGTCGCTTATCTGTACTCATTACTTTTCGCAACTCGCTCCTAACAATGTACTGATAAGCTATCTGATTGAAGCTAATCTTCTCGGACAACAACGAAGAAAAAGCGTTTTCAAGAAACTGCATATTTCTTCCTGTTGATCTTACCTTATCAAGCAATTCTAAAACACCTTCATCACTATGATTAGCAACAAAGTCTCTTTTACCAACAAGTTCATTGAACTTATCAACAATATCATTCTTCAGTTCAACCAAAAATTCGTCAGCGCACTTTTCAAGAGCACTATACTTATCTCTTAAATAAGTCCAAAGTCGAGGAATTTCTTTTGTCACCAAACCAGGCAAACCCTTATCTCCTCTAGAAATATCCTCATAGTCAGCATCCCAATTATCATTATTAAGAGGGTCATTTTCAATTTGTTCAGAAATTGAAAGCACGAAAGCATTCACCTTTTTTCTAATCTCATTAATGGTATTTGGAACCTCATACTCCTCCTCCAAATCATTAAACCAAGACAAGCGCTTTTTTATCTCCACTTTCTTGTTGTTCAAAAGAGTATGCTCGCTACTAGAAACAGGCAAATCACTTTTTACTTGATTAACTATAGACACAAGAGAATCCTTAACATCATCAAAATTCAAAGACTTCTCCCAAGCCGAAAGCAAATCGCCATCTAGTTCAGAAAGATTATCAGCTAATCGTTGCAAAACATCGATTAAATCAGAAGCTACTTTTTGCTTCTCATTGTAAGCATCGGTTTTATATGTTGTGAAATCACCTGAAATTTTTTTGAAGTTTTCCTGAATTCTAGTCTCAATACTACGGATTTGACCATTCTGTTTCTCCTTATTATCTATTTGCTGAATATTAATAAAGAAAGACAAGAATTTAGTCTTATCCTTAATATCTTTCTGTGCGTTCTTGATAGCGTTAAATGTCTTCAAATCTCTTTGTGGCTGAACAGCAGTTGTTTTAAACAACAACAATACATTGTCAACCTCTTCTTCAAGACCGTCAACCATTTGCTTATCAACCTCATCACGCTCACCCATTCCAGGCAAGTCAACAAGAGACAATTTGATATCACCCTTGTTTAAAGCCTCAAAATTGCATTTAATCTCTACAATTTGTACAATAGGCCAAAAACATTCTGTCTCATCCTTACCCTTACAATACGAAACATAATTAGTAATCTTGTCGAATGGAATGTCTACATAAGTACCATATAGATTCTCAAAATCGTGACTTTTGAGAATTTTCTGTATTTCTCCTAACCGACTTAAATTATCGTTGATCTCAGCATCATCACAATACATAGAAGCAACATCTAATCTAGAGATATCACTAACGTCGGAAACTTTAGTACAGGTTTTCTCCAAAAAACCATTAACAAAAGCCACGAACTCGGCTTTTGTTCTGAATTTCACAGTCGCAACATTTGTTGGATTGTTGATAAGAATAGATCTAGCGGCTGTTGTTGGGTCACCATCTTGGGCGGTTGGCAACTCGTTCTCAGACAAACCTGAAATTGCCTGCAACAAAGTACTTTTTCCAGCCTGAGTAGCACCGGCTACACCAAGATTGACAGTATCTCTATTGAAACGCTTCTGCAAGGGTGCAGAAGAATCCTTGATTACTTTTATTTGTACTAAAACTTTTTGGAGTTCAGACAAATAATAGTCCTTTTTGTCGTGTTCAAGATTGGACAAATCTTCGATTGCCTTGCTAGTGGCAATCTCCAACTGACAAATCTTGTCAACAGCGACCGCCAATTTAGCGCGAGACTCCTTTCTCTTATCAAGAATGGAATCAATCTTCTGTTTAATTTGTTCTAATTGGTCCATAGGTTATTAAGTTTATAAAAATTAGTTACTTATCCAGAGCGTAATCCTATAACAAAACCAAACAAAAAGGGCACAGCCCTACTTTGCCTGTGGTTATCTCTTTCACTGATGAGGCTCTGGTAAACCTTTGACGCAAAAAGATATAGCAAATGCAGTTCCGTGCCCCCAATAGGGTGGACAGAACATACAATTACGTATATCGGCGTCTTAAAAATGTACCAGATTTTCATCAGTCCGAATCACGCTGTATGTCCAAAGAATAGAATAGAAACTATTCCTCATATTTCCGTATTGCAAATATGATAATTCAGTTTCAGTAATGCAAATATTTTGCATACTTTTTTCCATTCCCTCCAACCCCATTGGGCGGAACTGCAAAGCAATAGCGGTCGCCTTCGGCTACCTTTTATATTTTTTAAACACGAATTACCATAAATTACCACGAATTATCCATAAATTATCAGCATAAAAGTAATTTTTGAAAAATTCTTGATAATTTTTGATAATTTTTGTTCTTAACACAGCGCTGTAAACCACGCAAAAAGGGCACAGCCCTACATTGCCGTTGGTTATCTCTTGATTGGCGAGGCTCTGGTAAACCTATGACTCCAAGGGATATAGCAAATGCAGTTCCGTGCCCCAAAAGGGTGGACAGAACATACCTTTGCGCATATCGGGAGTCGAAAATTTACCAGACTTTCACCAATCCGAAAACACGCCGTATGTACCAAGAATAGAACAGAAACTATTCCTCATATTTCGCTGTGCGAATATCGGACATTAGTTTCATAAAAGCAAGCAAAAAGCAAACTTTTTTCCATCCCCCACACCAATTGGCGGAACTGCAAAGAACTTATCAAATTACGAAATCCGAATTACGAATTACGAATGCGCATCATCGATAACCACGCTACAAAATAAAAAGGAACCTCTGCCACATCACGGCAGAGGTTCCAAAAATTTTTAATTTTTTTTGATTACCATATTACATAGCAACGCCCTGCCTGGAAGGCAGTACAATTAGTAACCGATTGCGCCGAAGACCGCAGGTCTGGCGCTGTCGGTATCGCCACATCACGGCAGAGGTTCCAAAAATTTATCAGAAAACGAAAAAAATTCGCTTCCCATTCGTTTTACCATTGGTTCCCATTCGTTTTAAACCCCTCCCAGCCTCGGAGAGGCGTCATATAAGTAACCGTTGGTGAGGCCCGTAGGGCTGAGCCTGCGGTATATATGCCCGTAGGGCTATGCCTGCGGTCTAGACACACACAGGGCTATGCCTGCGGACATATACACATAGGGCTGAGTCTGCAAACCGAATCAGCGCATTCGTAATTCGGATTTCGTAATTCGTAATTATTTTTGTACCAGACTCACCAGCACCTCGCACGCCTTCTGCATCTGCTCCAGCGACAGCCACTCTGTGCGGGAATGGTAATTATGACCGCCCGTGAAAATATTCGGCGTAGGAATCCCCATCTCGGTGAGGCGCGAACCATCAGTACCGCCACGGATAGGCACAATCTTGGGAGCCACTCCGCTATCCTTGTAAGCCTCTATCAGATTGATGACTACGCGCGGACTCTCGTCCAACTTTCCCCGCATATTCGCATATTGGAAAGTGTGCTTGGCCTCTGCCCTACCGCCGAAACTCAGCGCCGTGGAATCCTTCAGAATATCAATCAACTTCTTGCGGTATTCCATATTCTGAGCGTCAAAATCGCGCAGGAAAACCACAACCTTGGCCTTCTCCATACTGCCCTCAATCGACATCGGCGCAAAGAAACCCTGATATCCGTCGGTGGTTTCAGGAGCCTGATGACGTGGCAGATTATTCACGAAACTCGACGCCATAGTAACGGCGTTCACCAAGTTTGGACGACCCGAACCTGTGTGAATAGCGTTTCCGTAGAAAGTAACCTCGCTTTTCCAGGCGTTGAAACATTCAATCTCCAATTCGCCTATATGACCGCCATCCACGGTGTAGGCAAACTTCGATTTAATCAAATCGAGCGGAACGTGGTCCATCGAATGACCCGTCTCCTCGTCAGGCGAGAAAATCACCTCAATCCTCCTGTGCTCAATCTCAGGATGATTTTTCAGGTAACTGACGGCGCCCATAATTGCCGTGATACCAGCCTTGTCGTCGGCACCGAGAAGAGTATTTCCGTCGGTGGTGATGATAGTTTCGTGGTTCTGAATAGCGGATTTAATATCAGCGCCCGCAATCACGAGACCATTTTCGAGAGTGATCCTGTCACCCTCCAAATCCCTCCAAACCACGGGATTTACATTCTCGCCCGACACATCCTCGGCAGTATCCAAATGCGCCATCAGAAGCACCGACTCCTCATTCTCAAACTTGGGCGAGGCAGGAACAACGCCATATACAAAGCAGTCATTATTGATAGCAACCTCCTGAAAACCAAGATCCTTCATCTCAGCCTCCAAAACCTCCGCCAAATCAAACTGACTATTGGTAGAAGGACACTTCCCCTGATCCGCTACCTCCGAATCCGAGGTGGTATGAATCTTAACATATCTGACAAACCTCTCCAAGAGGTCGTTGGAATTAATGTTCATAATATTTTTGAGATTAAAATTACAAAGGCAAAGATAAGAAAAAAATGGGAAAATGGAACGTCAAAAAATCAACTCCCGTATTTGTCAGATAAAATAAAATTTCTAAATTTGCGACAAACAAAATCACATTATTATGACAGGTCCAGCAACTACCTTAAACAACACACAGTTATATCTGTTGAAGTTATTTTCCTGCAATCCTTCGGAGGAGACAATGAATGATATCAGGGAAATGCTGACGGAATATTATGCAAAAAAGATTGATGAAGAATCTCAAAAAGTATGGGACCGTCTCGATCTGACTCCAGAAAAATTAGACAAATATTGTTCAATGCACAAAAGAGTATCTTGCGATGAAAGTAGTATTGGATACTAATTGCTTGCTAAACATCGTTTTCCGAAATTCAAACTATCATAATGTTTGGAAATCATTTCTCAACAAAGAATATACATTATGTGTTTCCAATGAGATAATGTTTGAATACAGAGAAATCATAGAACAATTTTGTGGAGATAGCGCACTCTCAAATTTCATTATGCAGATTATCACAACAGCATTGAACGTGGAATTTGTGAATCCGACTTTCCGATTCAATCTCATTCAGGCCGACCCAGACGACAACAAATTTGTTGATTGTGCAATTATCAGCGGTGCCACATATATTGTATCAAACGACAAGCATTTCAATATTCTTGACACAATAGATTGGCCAAAATTAAACCGAAAAACCTTAATTGAATTTTCCGAAATATTAAAAACCAACAAATAATCCACACCCCCTCAGAGGTCTTTAGACCTCCACGCTCCGTAGCCCCGACCTTCACCAACGCAACAAAACGGGAAAAGGTCGGGGTTTAACGGGGATAATTCGTAATTAATTAGCATACGAATGCATTCCGCCCAGCAAGCAATTCACTCCGAAATAAGTCATCAGTACCGTTGAAAACGCAAAAATCAAATACCAGTTAATAGATTTTGTCTGTTGCAGTTTGGGAAAGAGCGACGGATGAAGCGGAACTACATAAATCAGCATCGTTATCAGTGCCCAAACCTCTTTCGGATCCCAGCTCCAATACGTTCCCCAACTCTCGTTCGCCCAAATCGCGCCCACAAAAATGCCGATCCCAAGAAGCACAATCGCGGGATAAAGCAATACCAGCGAAATCTTCTGAAATCTCAAATCAGTCTCAGCGTCATTTTTTATTTTGCTGATAACCAAAGCAATAACGGCATTCACCATCGTAACCGACAAAAGCGAATACGCAATCATCACGCTCATAACGTGAACCGACAGCCAGGGTGAATGAAGTACGGGCATCAGCGGAGTTATGTGCGGATTGCTCATTCCGATATTTGCCACGAGCAACGCAAAACCCGAAAGCAACACGCACAGCGCACCCAGAATCTCCTGCAAGTTCCTCACAAAAATTCCAACCACGGCAATCGACAGCGCCAGGAAAAGCATCGTCTCATAACCATTTGAAATCGGCACAGTTCCAGATATCAGGCCTCTGACAATCAGAGCAATAGTCTGAAGCGCTACTATCACAACCAGCACCCAGAGAAGTATTTTTTTCAGGTTGCTAATACGTGTTTTCACAGTACCCCTAATCGCCAAAAACAGCAAAACCATTCCCAAAGTAAGCACAATCTTGAACAGCCAACCCGTAGGCCCTACCCTATTGTAGGCAATCTCAAGGCGACGGATTGCGGGCGAGGGCAACGTCTCTCCGCAAATATTCTGCTGAAGTTTCGCAATCTGCAATGGAATCAGCGCGAGCACCTCGGCATCATTTTCATCAAGGGCCAGACGAGTCATCTCTACCCACTCGCGAACCATTCGGCGCTGTCCATCAGCCAGAGTATCAGGCATTTGGTCGGCAGACGACAACCACGATATCCGCTCCCCGTCCTTAATCGGCCAAATCTTGAGAGCCTCGCCGTTTGTAAGCGAGATTATCAGTTGAAGTTTTTCGTTGATATCCTGAATACCTTTGGGAAGTCGCTGATTTTCTGACACATTCAATCTGTATTCGCCGTCAGGTAAAAACAATGACTGTACCGACGTGTAGCCGTTCACAACCTCAACTCCGCAACTATCGGGCAAAGCATACTTTACCTTGATGACATTCTCGTATTGCCATTTTTCGGGATGAGTAATCCACGCCAAAAGAAACTGCTCGGGACTCATTCCGCGGAAGGTTTTCTTGCCAGTAAGTTTCAGACAAAAATCTGTGGCGTAGGTATTTAGAGGCACAATTCTGTCGTGATAGAAACAACTTACTTTAGAGAACTCACGGGCCTGATCTTTTGTCGGCACAGGCGACGAGAATTGCTCTTGCTGTCCGCATCCCGTCATAAAAACCAGCATCGAGGCCACCGACAATTCACGTATCAGTTTTCTGAATCGTCCGCTTGGATTTATCAAAACCCAGACCAGCGAAATGAAAAACAGAAAATATCCGAAATAAGTAATCATCATTCCCCAAACGTCGTAATTGACTATGAAAATAGAACCTTTGTGGTCGGGATCAAATCCTGACTGAAAGAATCTGTAACCATCGAGATTGAGAACTTTGTTCATCGACACAACCGATTTATCGCCGTTCTCAACCTCTATCTCGCTCACAAAATCCATCGGTGTATCAGTGCCAGGATAGTTGACCACTTTGAAGTTTTGGAGGGTTACGATTTTTGGAAGTTGCCTCATCAGTCCGTCCTTTTGAACAAAGAATTTCTCGGGAACGCCCTCACGTAAATGAAGGTTTCCCGAAATTGAGAAGAAATGAGTAATCAACGCGCCCAACGCAATGACTCCCAATGAAATATGAAGCATCAGCGCAGGCTTGTTTTTCTTCAAGAGTTTCCTAACGGCGACAACCAATCCAGGCACCGTAACACCCGCCATCAGCGCCACAAACCACCAGTGCGAATAGAAATACCGACTGACAAACGGCGTCCCCATCCGCCACTCCACAAACGTAGCAACAGCCAGCACGACAACGAAAACGATATAAAAAATTTTTGTGAACAACAACATTAAGATATATGTTTTTGACGGCTTCGCCGTCGGGTTTAAAACACGAATTATCATAAATTATCACGAATGTTCATAAATTTTATATTGAAATAATTTTCTCTAAGAGAGTAAGAGAATTAAGAGCGTTACAAATTATAAGAGACGTAATTTTTTTCAAAAAATACTCACAAAGTTTAAGAGCCTCTCTGCAATAAGGCTCTTAAACTCTTATACCTCTTACCCTCTTAGAGAATAAAAAATCGTCGAACTCTCATTAATTTGTGGTAATTCGTGATAATTCGTGGTAATTTATGTTTCAAAAAATTAGAATCTGCCGTAGGCGGATTTATGGTCCGCTATCGCCATACATTCCATCTCGATCAGCCAGCCAGGTCGGCAGACGGGAGCCAATGTTATCACGTATGGGACATC
>JAZUEG010000199.1:0-3941 GCA_045640025.1 Bacteroidales bacterium | reverse complement strand
ATTGGATCAATAATATTTTTCTCATCCTCGCTCAATCCATAAAGATTATATACGATTTCATCGATTTCGTTTTCTTCTTTTCGTGTATTGGCGGAAGGATTGTCTTTCTTCGATTTCAAGATTTTGTCAACCAATGTGATTATTGGGGCTTGCTCTTCCTCTGTTACTTCAGGCAAAGGAAATTCCTTCAAATCTTGTATCAAAATCTTTGGGAATGAACCTTTTGTTGCCTTCGGCGAATGATTGAAATGATAAAATGTTGCTAATTTGGAGTTTAAGATTCCTAATGCAACTTTAATAGAATAACTTGGATTATCTAATGCTATTAAAACCGCAGGATCGTTATAATACTCTTCATCTGTGATTGTTGCAAAGATAGAAGGATTAGTGATTTCTCGTACCAACAATCTTGTCCCTTTAAAAAATTTAGGTTGCCTAGGATTAGCAATTCCATCGCAATAATCAATCCATTCCTTACCATTCCAATTAAGACTATATTTAGTTACGTCTTCTCCCCAAAGACATTTTTTTAGTCCTTCTTTGAAATAAGAATAATGAAAGGCCCTGTTTTTAATGATAGAGGGATCTTGTCCACGATATTTATCGTATGCAATTAATCCTTGACTAATTTCAGGGTAATAACATTCTAGTTTCTGACCAGAATCAGTTATTTTATTTATCAGGCGGATTTTTTCTGCGGATAGTTTAAAAGCCAATCCCCAATTTTGATTCATTTTGAGTATTTCAGTTTGGTTTAAATGTAATAATGGCTCATTAACCAATTTTGTAAAGGAATTGGCATTCATAGTTGGCCTATAATAAACATCCTGGGAATTTTTTGATTTTTGGAATATGAAAATAGAATTTCTAACTTCAGCACTTTCAAAAATCTTAAACATTGAGCAATCCAATACTTCCAGCAAATTCCAACACAAGAACAAATTAATCCTGTATTTATTGGCGAAAGTATTGAACAACCAAGTGTTAGGTACAATATAAGACAATATGCCATTGTTTTTCACTAACGATTTGGCTATTTCTATGAAATAGTAATAAATCTCATAGTCAGGAACATTGCCAATCGATTTTACGACATTGCTTCTGTAATCTCCCTTTATAGACACGCCATACGGCGGATTGCCAATAACAATATCAAAACCGTCCTTTACATTGAACATCCATTCCGAATCGAAGAATTTGGCAGAAGCGTTTTGGTCATAGGGATCCCAGGTCGCCACTTGAGCAACTGCTTTTGCGTAACCTTCGTCGTCCTTGTTGAGTTCCGAATTCAAAAGGCTTTCATATTTCCTAATCTGCATACGGAATTCCTTATGCTGGTCAACCTTCTCGGTCTTTATGTTCTCCACTGTGCTGAACATTTCCAACTGAACTCCATCCTTGACCTTTTCCACAAACTGGGGCTTGGTCTGCAAAAGTTTCTGATATTTGGCAATCTCGCTCTTGTAAACTTTCACCTTACGCTCATCAGCCTTGTTTCGTATTTTAATCAACTGTTTCCTTATCTCAATACACTTCTTTTGATCCAGGGACTTGTACTTCTGCTTCTCTCGTGCCTTTTTAGCATAGAAATATTTGGAACGAATGTCAAACAATTCGTCCCTAAGTTTTATCAAAACAGGGTCGGTGCCAAAGTCGTTGCTCAACTTTGCATCCTTTGCCTCTTTCTTAGCAATCTGCTTTATCTTGGAATCAAGCAATGTATTGGCGCATACAAATTTGGGCTCAAGATTCGGCAAAGGCCTTATTCCCAAATTGGGTTTCTCGGAATCCACTTTCTGCTCCACAATAAGGGAGATAAAGAATCTCAGTTTTGTGATAAGCATTGCTATAGGCTGTATATCCACACCGTAAATGGAATTTTGGATAACATACAATTTGCGCCAGTAATTGGGTTCCATCATATTGTTGCTGAAATCCGCCTCTATCTGATCCTTCTGCTCCTGGAAATCCTTGTCGATCTGAGTGATTTTGATCAATCTATCTGAATCGTTGTTGATATCGTCATAGATTTTCTTCAGATTCTCGAATGTCTCGTCCTTGATCTTGGCGATTTTCTCGTCTTTCTCTTTCTCGGCTCTGGCTTTCACTACCTTCTGCCACATAATGTTTTCCTTGTCGATAATGCCAAGAAGGTGAACTATCTGTTGAAGCATACCCATAGGGAACGCGCCCGAACCGCAGGCAGGATCGAGTATCTTGCAACTATAGAGGGCATCAATCATAGTGATACGGTCGTCTTCGGAATAATCAAAATCACAGGATTTGTAATTCAGAATATCCATCAACTGTCCCATATCAATATGCGGACACTTGTCTTTCAGGTATTTGCATAGCGACTCGTTTACCATATACGTAACAATGTCGTTAGGTGTATAGTAAGATCCCGTTGCTTTTCTTACAGTCTCTTTGGTTTCGGGATTGTAGGCACCCAGAAGATTCTCGAAAACCTTTCCCAAAAGTTCAGGGTCGAGTGATACATCCTGCTCCAGCGGTGTATTTTCCTGAACGGTGAAATAATACTCCCTGAATAGGGTAATCAGACCGCAAACATCCAGATCCTTGTTGACAAGTTTTCCGTTCTCATAAAACTGTACATTTCGTTTTTCCCTTTTGCCAAAGAAAAGCACGTTTGGAATAAAGGCGCGTTTCTTGAAATGGCCTGTCTCCTTCACCTTGCCGAAATTGGTTGAGAAGCCATCATAGAATTTCTCATTGTATTTTTTTACACGCTGATTTCCTTTCTCAATATAGACAAAATCACCTTTCTCGTCCAATTCGTACTCCACCTTGTCGAGACAGTCGAACAAACCGCCATTCAGGAACGGAACATCCTTGAATATATTCACAAAATCATCATTCGATAATTTTATTTGACGGTTTTTCTCATCGTCGATAGCGTCACGGAAATAGTTGTTGACTCCGTGCATTTCTCTGCGGTTACTGCTGTCCACAAATTTACGACAATCTATCAATTTTTGGTTTTCGTCGAACTGAGGCTCCCGAGTTTTGTTGAGAGTAGCAAAGAAAAGGTTTTGGAGAATCGCATTGTAATAGTTGCCATTAGTGGTGCTGTACCAATCCTCCTCATTGTCGAAATTATTCAGTATATCCTTCAACTTTTCGGGGACAAAAATCTGTGCAGGGATAAGATTATCCTTCTGTTTTAGGAACCATACAAAAATCATTCTTGTGATCAGTCGGATGATCTTTTCCTCGATTTTGAACCTGTCGTCGTCGGCATTTTTCACATCATTGGGGAAATATACGTCCAGACTTTCGTCCAATGCCCAAAGATACCAATTAAACAAATCCTTGTAGAAACTCTCAGTAAGGACTTTGGTAGAGAACACAGATAGCCACTTATCAAACATTTGGTTGTAAGTGGTGTAGTTGTTGAGTGGTGTAAGCATCTCAAGAATGCGCAAATGTCCAGGGTGCGGGTTGTCAATGTCGATTTCCCTCAATATTGAAACCTCGCCAAGTTTTTCGCCTCTTGATTCAGTATGTTTCTCGCTTTTATATTTATATCTATTGCAGGTGGCAATCGATATTTTGTTTCTGAATTTTATGAAAACGGTTACAGGATAAAAATTGTGGAGCCTGTTAAGTGCGCGCACAATTCCGGCATATTGGGATCGTGAGACACTATCGATTTTGTTGCCATAATAATCTGTGTCGCCAATCTCAACCGCATATATCTGCATAGCATAGTAGGTGCCGTCAAATTTCTGTTCCTCATCAGAATCATCGTCGTCATCAGGCACTATGCCCAGAGTTTTGTCCTCTACAAGACCCACACTGTAAATCTTGTCGGTGATTTTGATATCATCGAGCACAGAGGGCGGGGCATCCTTTTGGAAAATCTCATAATGCTGGCTTGCATAATCAATTGGCTCTTCAAACTCAATATCTTCCATATA
>JAZUEG010000198.1:0-4702 GCA_045640025.1 Bacteroidales bacterium | reverse complement strand
GGTCATACATTCAGTAACCTCGTCTAAGGTGCCAAAACCTCCGGGAAGAGCCACAAACGCTGTAGCGATATTCCAGAAAAGCTGTTTTCTTGCGGCTATGTTGCTGAGCACGAGATTGTATTTAGGGTCGATATAGTCGTTCTGAACGAAAACATCCTTGAACTTCATACAAACGCCGACCGATTTTCCGCCGGCCTTCTGAGCGCCCTTGTTTACGGCCTCCATAAGTCCCGGGCCACCGCCTGTGATTACGGCGTAACCAGCCTTGGCCAACTCGTAGCCGGTTTTCTCGGCTGCGGCGTATGCATTTGTATCAGGCTGTATGCTCGAAGAGCCAAACACCACAACGCATTTACCCAAGTCCTTGAGAGCTTCCATACTCTCCTGTATCTCTGTCTGATAATTATTCAGTTCCATAATATTGCATCTAATAATATGGGGCAAATTTACTTTAATTTTTTGAAATATTGATATATTTTGGTGATAATTTTGGGAAAGGATTACAATACACCTTTCAATAAGAAGGCCGAATACAATGGGAGCGTCAGGATCTTGGAATCGCTTTCGGCACGCCCTACATTATAGTTTCCAAACTTCAGACATTGGTGCACATCGTATATCTCGGGCTTTTTGAGAAGGGCTGACGCGCTTTTTGTCTTCCCGCTTCGAGCCTTTACTTCCAAAATTGTGCATTTACCTTTGTATCTGATTACAAAGTCGATTTCCAAACCTGAATCTTTGTGATAATAATATAGTTTTCTGCCAGCCTTGCCAAGCAGGTCTGCCATAAGGTTCTCATAAATGGCACCCTTGCAGGCAGATAGATTTCCTTGCAGGATATCAAAGGCAGTGCCGTCCTCCAGCATTGAGGTAAATAATCCCGTATCAGCCATATAGAGCTTGAAACAATCGCTGATGGCGTTTACATCGAGTGGAAGCCCTGTTATCGAGAGGTTGTAGCATCTGCGAACTATGCCGGCATCCTCTATCCATTGTATGCATCCGGCATATACCGATGATCGTGCGTTTTTACTGATTACAGAGTACTGGAATTTCTTGTTTTCCTTTGCCAACTGTTTTGGGATACTCTCGAAACATTCTCTGATATTGGGTTTCAGCGACTCATCGGCGTACTTCACCATATCATCCTTGTATTCATCTATTATTCTGGATTGTACACGTTTCACCTTGGCCATATCGTGGGAATCCAGAAAAGTGTTTACAGCCTCGGGCATACCACCTACTATAATATATTGCAACAGCAACTCCTGCATACGTTTATGGATCAGCGCAGGCACTTCGGTTTCCGATTCCACACATTTCCTTATCTTGTCAATTACTTGCGCAGAGATACCGTTCGCCCACAAAAACTCTTCAAAACTAAGCGGATACATTTCGATAATCTCCTCGTAGCCAACAGGAATGGAACGTGGATATTCTACTCCTCCGTTGTCCAGTTTCTTGCCATATCCTTTTACACCGAGAAGCGAGCCTGTTGCTATTATATCGAATCTTCCGTCCAAATGGAAAAATTTTAAGGAAGTTCTTGCCTGAGGACATTCCTGAATCTCGTCGAATATTATACAGGTTTTCCCCGGCTCAAACACTGCGTTTCGCAATACCGACGACAAACCCATTATTATATCATCTACATCCAACGAAGCCTCAAATGCCATTGCTACCTTTGGCATTTTTATGAAATTGATATAAACAACGTGAGTATAGTTTTCTGAGGCAAATTTTTCCACTATAAAAGTCTTGCCACACTGCCGCACTCCTTTAATTACCAAAGGTTTATGTGCCTTGGTTTTCTTCCACTCCTTAAGCTCGTTTTCAATGTCTCTCTTTAGCATAATTACACTTTTTCAAGGGAATAATTGCTGATTCGCTACACTTTTTCAAGGGAATAATTGCACTTTCATTACACTTTTTCAAGGGAATCATTGCGCAAAGATAAATTTAAATTCCAATAACACCACATTTTTTTCTTTATTTTATTGTCATCAATTAATCTTTTCCATATCTTTGCACCAAACAATCATCAGATGAATACAGAGAAGATCATACAGAGCATTTGTTATCTTGTCAGCAAACAGCAGGATGGCGTTTTGGATACTATGAAAGTGTATAAACTTTTGTGGTTGTGCGACCGTCTGCATATCAGGAGATATAGCCGTACGGTATCAGGCGATGATTATTTTGCTCTTCCTTATGGTCCGGTGCCTTCTACTGCCAAAAACTTGGTGGATGGCAAGTACAAGGGCGAGAGCGGTTTCTCTGATTATATTGCAGTGTTGCCCAAGCATCAGATCAAGGCCGTCGCAAAGCCTAAGATGGATGAGTTTTCTGAGAGTGATATCGAGATAATGGATGCTATTTGGGAAGAATTTGGCAATATGACAGCTGTTGAATTGTCCAATTATTCGCACACATTTCCAGAATGGATTAAGTATGAATCTGCATTGAAAGATTCTTCCAAGAAAAACGGCTACAAAATCGACAAGGATTTGTTTTTTGTGAATAAGGAAGAAAAGTCAGGCCTTTTTGTGGATGACGAGGAAATCCTTGATATGACAAAAGAAGTTTATCATCAATACAGATTGTCGTAATGGAACTTCCTCAAGAGCTTCTCTCAATACTCAATTTCGAGAACAATATTTATTTTTTCAAGGAAGACTGTCCAATCGGTATTCCCAGCCATATGCATATCTGCATCAAACAGAACGACCGAATATTGCTGTTCTCTACCTGTACCTCTCAGATTGATACTGTTTACAGATTGGCAATGCGCAGAGGTACAGATCCTAATACTTTCCCTTGTTTCAAGAAAAACGAATCCAACCAATTTGACAGGGACCTGACGTTCGTAAACTGCAACAACATAACGGAATGTAGTCTTGAAGATTTCAACAAACTTGTGTCAGAGAAAAAGATAATCTGTCTCGACGGCGTAATTACCGATTATGAGATGCAGTTGATAGTGAATGGTGTGAAACTCAGTAAGACAGTTCCAATGAAGATAAAGGAAATGTTCAAATAAATACATTTTTTGTAGAGACGCGCCCTCTGGCACGTCTCTCTCAAAATTAATCCGCGCAAATCCGCTAAATCTGCGTCATCTGCGTTCCAAATCACTTATAAAAATTCCTCACAAACCCTGAGCTATCGCCCTTTTTGAGCACCAATCCGTTCCACACCGCCTTCAGGAATCCCATTCCGTAACTTGTCAACTGGACGAAAACCGCCTCTATTGACAGCAGCGCCACCTTGAATCCGTTGCTTCTCAGCGAATTGAAAAACACTAAAAGCGAGAACAGTATCAGCGGAGAAATGCAGATCAGCGGCGCAATCCAGTTCTTGAAAACTATTCCGCAGACAATGGCCGCCAACACGCAGAAAACCTCACCGAGAAGGAAGCACGCCGGGAGGAAATGAACCAGTTTAAGCGACTGAGGGTGACGGAGATAGAGATTTATCCTTGCGCATCCGCTGTTGAAAACCTGGCGGAAAAACTTTCTGAAATCTGTCCTGCGCTTATGATAGACAAAAGCCTCCTTTATCAGCTGAGTTGTGAAACCGCTCTCCAGCACCCGCAGAGTCATATCAATGTCCTCTCCGAAACGCATTGTGGAGAATCCGCCGGTCTTCTGGAAAACCTCGCGCGAGAATCCCATATTGAAACTCCTCGGGTGGAATTTTCCGGCCTTCTCGCTTGCACCGCGTATTCCGCCGGTGCTGATTATCGACGTCATAGCGTACGAAATCGCCTTCTGGATTGGCGTGAAGGTTGGCAACGCCGCATCGGGACCGCCGAAGCAGTCGGTGTAATTCTCTGATAATCTGTCGGTGACAATCTGCATATAGTTGTCGGGAATAATGCAGTCGCTGTCGAAGAAAATCACGTAATCCTTGTCGGAACGCTCGGCGCCGTAGTTTCGGGTCTGACCCGGACCAGAGTTCGGCTTTGTGAAATATTTGATATCCAGCTGATTGCTGTATTTCGACACGACATCCTGAGCGGGAACGTCGCTGCCGTCCTCCACCACTATCACGTCAAAATTCTTCAAAGTCTGCCTAGTAAGGCTCTCCAACAACTCATCCAACTCATTTGGACGGTTGTATAATGGTATTATTATGCTGAAAGAATACATTTTCGACATTTTTGATTTTTGATTTTTGATTTTTGATTAGAACACAGATGACACGGATAGGGCGGATCTGCGCGGATTATTTTATAAATTATCTGCGAAAATCCGCTAAATCTGTGTCATCCGCGTTCCATCCACTCCTCAACGGTTCTCATTATCGCTTCGAAGTCAAACGGACTGTGCCATTTGCCACCGAGTTCCTTGCCGAACCAGGTGATCTGTTTGCGGGCGTAGCGGCGGGTGTTGCGCTTGATGAGTTCTACGGCGGTCGGGAGGTCGGTCTTGCCGTCAAGGTAATCGAACAACTCCCTGTAGCCCACGGTGTTCAGCGGCATCAGATTGCGGTATTGTACAAGTGACTTCACCTCGTCCAAGAGGCCCTCGCTCATCATAATATCCACACGGCGGTTTATGCGGTCGTGAAGAATCTCGCGGTCCATATTCAGGCCAATCCTAAGAATCTGAAAATCACGCTCTTTCTTCTGACCTTTCATAAACGACGAGAAGGGCTTTCCCGTTGTAAGGCACATCTCCAAAGCGTGGATAATGCGAGT
>JAZUEG010000197.1:0-1790 GCA_045640025.1 Bacteroidales bacterium | reverse complement strand
TGAGGGTTCCTGCATGGTTCTCGGTGAAAAATTGTTCTACGTCGTTTGAGTTTCCGATAATAACGGTGTTTACGCCCTTGTCGATAGTTTTGAAGGCGTTCTCGAGCTTTGGAATCATTCCCTCGGAGAAAATGCCCTTGGCAGAGAGCTCTGGGTAATTCTGCTTGTTGAGGAGAGGAATTACAGAGTTGTCGTCCTCGGCGTCCATCAAAACGCCCTTCTTCTCGAAACAGAAGTAGAGATTCGTCTTCACGATCTTGGCGAGACCGGCGGCGAGTGTTGAGGCCACGGTATCAGCGTTGATATTGAGGAGCTGAGCGTTCTTGTCGGCGGCTATGGTGGCGATTACAGGAGTGTAGCCCTTCTCCACGAGATCAACGAGGAGCTGAGCGTTTACGCCCTCAGGAGTGATGTCGCCGGCAAAACCGTAGTCGATGTCCTTTACTGGACGCTTAACGGCGTCAAGCAATGTGCCGTCTACTCCCGAAATGCCTACTGCCGGGCGGCCAAGAGAGTTGAGTTTGGCGGCTATGGTCTTGTTGATGAGGCCGGCGTAAACCATTGTCACAACCTTGAGGGTCTCACTGTCGGTGATGCGGCGACCGTTCACCATCTTGGGCTCGATACCCATTGATGAGAGGATGGTGTTGGCTACCTTGCCACCGCCGTGAACGAGGATTATGTTTTTCTTTATCTTGGAGAGGCGTGCGAGGAACTCGTTTCTGGCGTCCTCGTTGTCGATTACCTTGCCTCCAACTTTTACGATATTGATTTCTTCTACCATGATATCCAAAAATATTATGATTACGCCACCTTCGGTGGCTTGTTTTTTTATCCGAAAATTAAAAGAATGTATTTTTCTACATAAATTACCACGAATTAACATAAATTAGTCATAAATTTTCTCTAAAAAAAGTAATTTATGAAACATTCGTGTTAATTCATGATAATTCATGTTCTAAAATTTCTTTTAATTCATTTCCAATTCTTTTAATTTTTTGGATAAAAACCTAACGGCCATGCCGTTAGCTGTATTACTTTGTGAGCTTATTGAAGCTGGCGATGAATCTGTCGGCTTCGGCTTTTGATACGCACAATGGTGGGATGAGGCGGATGGTGTTGACACCGCCGGAGAATCCTGTGAAGATGTGCTCTTCCATGAGAAGCTTGTCGCGGAGCTCGCCGGCCTTGCCTACTGTCTCGATGCCGATGATGAGGCCCTTGCCACGTACTTCCTTGATTGCAGGATTGCCCTTGAGAGCGTTCATGATGTACTCACCCATCTTGGCAGCGTTGTCCACGTAGTTGTTCTCCATCATCACCTTTACAGTGGCGATGGCGGCGGCGGTACCGAGGTGGTTGCCTCCAAATGTGGTGCCGAGCATGCCGAACTTGGCAGGAATCTCAGGGTCGATGAGACATGCGCCTACAGGGAAACCGTTGGCGATACCCTTGGCCATGGTGATGATATCAGCCTTGATACCTGAGTGCTGGTGAGCGAAGAACTTACCTGTACGTCCGTAGCCCGACTGAATTTCGTCGCAGATGAGGAGAGTTCCGTTGGCTGTGCAGAGCTCGCGGAGCTGCTTCATGAAGTCGTCGGTAGGAATCTGAACTCCGCCAACGCCCTGGATGCCCTCGATGATTACTGCGGCCACGTCGCTATCCATAACGGCCTTTACAGAATCGATGTTGTTGAGCTCGGCCCAGAGAACCTTGTCGGTCTTGTTGATAGGAGCCTGAATTGCAGGATTGTCGGTAACTGCTACAGCGAGTGATGTTCTGCCGTG
>JAZUEG010000196.1:0-3821 GCA_045640025.1 Bacteroidales bacterium | reverse complement strand
CGAAAAGCACGCCATCCATATCGAAAAGCAAAGCCTTGATACTCATAGACTTGTATCCGCTGCGATTGAGATAACTCTGTTTTTGTAATGTCAACATTTCATGTTCTGATTTTTCGGACGCAAAGTTAGTAAAAAAATACTATCTTTGCAATCAATAATATAACACAGAAAATAATTACTCTCTAAGAGAATAAGAGAGTTAAGAGCCATACTTATTTTAAGAGTCGTAATTTTTTTACAAAAATTACTCTTTAAAGATTAAGAGCCTCCCTATACAGTGCTCTTAATCTCCCGAAGTAGTTTTCGTAGAAAACTACGCCTTTTAAAAAGGAAAACTCTTATTTCTCTTAACCTCTTAGAGAAAAAAATTAAAAACCACAAAAATCATGAATTACAATTTCGACGAACCTACCGACCGCAAAAACAGCAACTGCTACAAGTGGGACCTCCACGCCGACAAGGACCTGATCCCAATGTGGGTGGCCGACATGGATTTCAGGACCGCGCCCCCCATCATAGAGGCCCTTCACAAGAGAGTGGAGCACGGAATTTTCGGCTACACCAAAGTGCCAAAGGAATATTTCGAGGCCATTCAGCAGTGGTTCGGCAAATATCACGGCTGGAACACGTTTGAGCCCAAGGACATAATATACACATCAGGCGTGATTCCCGCGCTGTCGGCAATAATAAAGGCCATGACCCAGACCGGCGACAAGATTCTGATACACTCGCCAGCCTACAACCATTTCTTCTCGTCGATAAGGAACAACGGATGCGAGGTGCTTCCATGCAGCCTGATAGCAGACAAGAACGGAAAATTCAGCATAGATTTCGAGGATTTTGAGCGGAAATGTCAGGACCCCAAAACCACAATGTTCATACTCTGCAATCCACACAACCCAACATCGAAAGTCTGGACCAAGGACGAACTCACAAGAATGGCGCAAATCTGCAAGGACAACGGAGTTTTCGTAATATCAGACGAGATCCACTGCGAGATAATGATGCCGGGATTCGAGTATATTCCGTTCGGCACTTTGGACAGCGAGGTTTTGCCAAACTACGCCGTATGTTGTTCAGTAACAAAGGCTTTCAACATTGCAGGACTTCAGATAGCCAACATCATCTGCACAAACTCCAAGGACCGCCGAAAGATAGACCGCGCCATCAACATCAACGAGGTCTGCGACGTAAATCCGTTCGGAGTGCTGGCCCTCATGGAGGCTTACACAAATCCCGAATGCAGGGAATGGCTCTGTCAGTTGAACCAATACATTTATCAGAATTACCTGACAGCCAAGGAGATAATAAACAAGAATCTTCCATCGGCCGTGGTGACACCTCAGGAAGGCACATACCTAATGTGGGTGAACCTAAAGGAACTCTGTCCATGCGCCAAGACACTGGAAGACAGCCTAATCAACGAGGCCGGAGTATGGATAAATCCCGGCACCCTCTACGGCGACGACGCCGAGCACTACATGCGCATAAACCTCGCCACTCAGCGCGAAAGAGTGGTGGAAGGCATAGAGAGAGTTTGCAAATTCCTTGCTAAGTAATTACGAATTACGAAATCCGAATTACGAACGCACTAATAATTAATAATTATGAAATCCGAATTACGAATATAAAGCAATTCGTAATTCGTAATTCGTAATTATACTACACCCCGGCCTCGTAATAATCTATAAACGCCTGACTCACACGCTTAACGCCGCCGGGAGTCGGGTAATCGCCTGAAAAATACCAGTCGCCCGTGTGGTTTGGAATGGCGGTATGGAGACCGTCGATGGTCTGATAGACAATCTCGATCTCGCTTGTAACCTCGGGAGCACGGAGCATCTCCACCATCTTTCGGCTAATGTCGTCGTCGGTGAATGGAGCGTAAATATCTTTCACGTAATTAACCATCTGAGTCTTAGGAAGATTCATCTGAGCCTTGCACTTCTCGTAAACCTCCTTGATGATATGCTCCTCTCCCCTATCCTTCAGGAGCTCGATGGCGGCCTTGAAGGCTATGAACTCGCTCATACGGCTCATGTCGATTCCGTAATAATCGGGGTATCTGATCTGAGGCGCCGAGCTTACAATCACGATTTTCTTTGGGTGCAAACGGTCAAGTATTCTGATAACCGACTCCTTGAGAGTGGTGCCCCTCACGATGGAATCGTCGATAATAACAAGATTATCAACTCCCTGACGCAGAGAGCCGTATGTGATATCGTAAACGTGGGCGGCAAGGTCGTTTCGTGAATTTCCCTCGGTGATGAAGGTTCGGAGTTTGATATCCTTGAGGGCCACCTTCTCGCTGCGGATATAGCTGTGACAGATGGCCTCAAGTTCCTCACGGCTCGGCTTGTGGTCGAGGGCAAGGATCTTGTCGATCTTGCGGTCGTTCTGATATTTCTTGAAGCCGTCGAGCATTCCGTAGAAGGCAACCTCGGCGGTGTTGGGGATAAAAGAAAAGACCGTATTCTCGATATCGTTGTCAATGGCCTTCAGGATGCTTGGAACCAGACCCTCGCCCAAGGCCTTGCGCTCACGGTAGATATCGATATCGCTTCCTCGGCTGAAATATATCCGCTCAAATGCGCAACTCTTGCGCTCACGGGCTGGCAAGAGTTGAGCCACCTGAACCTTTCCTGACTTGTTGATGGTGATGGCCTCGCCTGGCATCAGCTCATGAATCTGAGTGCTCTCTAGGTCGAAGGCTGTCTGGATAACTGGCCTCTCGCTGGCGATGGCCACAATCTCGTCGTCCTGATAATAGAAGGCTGGACGTATTCCCCAAGGGTCGCGCATGGTGAAACACTCGCCACTGCCTGTAAATCCGCAGATTACATATCCGCCGTCCCAGATGGTGCCCGACTCCTTGAGCACCTTGCGGATATTCATGTTGTCCTCTATATAGTTGGTGATATCGAGTCCGTTGAGACCGATGGAGCGCGCGTCGGCAAAGAGACGCTCGCTCTCGCAGTCGAGCCTGTGGCCCATCTGCTCCAATATAATATAAGTGTCGGAATAAACTCTCGGATGCTGGCCCTCGGAGGTAATCTCACGGAAAATATCCTCAACATTTGTCATATTGAAGTTACCACAGAGACAAAGATTCTTGGCGCGCCAGTTGTTTCTTCGCATGAAAGGATGCACATATTGCAGACCACTCTTGCCGGTGGTGGAATATCTCAGGTGACCCATATAAATCTCGCCCACAAAGGGCAGATTCCGTCTCACGTAATCCACGTCGTGGAGTTGGTCGTGGGTCAGGTTCTTGAAATTCTCCTGCACGTTGGCAAAAATCTCCGTGATGGCGCCCGAGCCGAGACCACGCTCACGGAACATGTAATCCTCGCCTGGATTACACTGCATCTTGAGGCACGCGAGACCTGCGCCCTCCTGACCGCGGTTGTGCTGTTTTTCCATCATCAGATAGAGTTTGTTGAGCGCGTACATCCAAGTGCCGTACTTCTGCTCGTAATATTCAAGAGGCTTTAGGAGGCGTATCATGGCCACGCCACACTCATGTTTTAATGGTTCCATGGGAAAATTTGAATAGTTTTTTTGTGCATCGCAAAAGTATTAAATTTAGATTTTCGTTTTCTCTAACGTTGGCACTTTTACGTAAAATGCGTAACTTTGCCCCCAAGAAAAGTCAATCACTTCAATCACTTCAATCACTTCAACACTTATGAATAAAGTACGAATCACCGCCATCCGCAAGGCCGAATACCGCGACCTGATGGCCAAATACGAGAACCCCATAGAGCACGCCTGCGATATCAGGGAAGGTCAGGTATTTATCTGCAACGGCTGGGAACGCC
>JAZUEG010000195.1:0-7627 GCA_045640025.1 Bacteroidales bacterium | reverse complement strand
CTTGAAGGTAAGGTCTGCTTTGGGGTTCAGATACTTGGACATTTTTGATTTTCGATTTTTGATTGTTGATTTTCTGTGCAAAGATAAGGATTTTTTTCTGAAAATACAAAACAAAAAAACGTGAATTCCACGGAATTGATTTCCGCAGAATTCACGGTTCTATTATTAGTGTATTCGTTTATTGATTAGAGTGCCAGACGGAAGCCTGTGTTGATATTGCTGTTCCATCCACCCAGTTCTCCTCCTCTATACGAAACACGACATTGCCAATCGAAATCAGCATAACCGCCTCCTCGAATAATGCGAGCTTCGCCATAATCCGGAGTACCATAATTATACCAATTATCCTGACACCACTCGCGTACATTACCTGTCATATCAAAAAGACCAAGCTCATTGGCTTTCTTGGTGCCCACCTCGTGAGTGCTTGTACCCCAAAACCAGGCAACTTCGGCAACAGTAGCACTACCGCTGTAAACAAAGCCCTGGCTCTTGTTGCCTCCACGGGCGGCAAACTCCCATTCATCCTCCGCAGGCAAACGGAAATCCATACCAGTCATCGTATTGAGAGCAGGAAGAAATCTACCTACAATTTCATCCCAAGAAACATTCTCAACAGGCAAGTTATCAGCCGTGGAATTGTTGGATGGGTTATTGTCGGTTCCCATAACAGTCTTCCATAATTCCTGAGTTACCTCAAATCTGCCGATAGAATACGATGAAAGAGTTACCGAATGAACTGGTCTTTCCTCATCAAAAAAAGCATTGGCATCATAATTTGGCTGATCGGGTTCGGTATTCTGAGCACCCATCAAGAAAGTTCCACCCTGCACATAAGCCATCTTGAAAGAAACTTCATCATTAACCTTGATATCGGCATAGCAATAGCCATTGGCGTCAGTGTTGAAAACTATTGGCTTGGTAAGAGTTACGATCTTCTTTCTTGCAAAGGTCTTTGGCTCGGCAAGACGCTTGTATAATACAGAGATTACCTTGTCATCGCTGTCATATAGGGTAATGGTGATACCCTTGGTAAACTGACTGCCGGCTATGAGAGATGCGTAGTAGGTACCGGCAGGAATCTCGGTTGCGCCATCGCCTGCTGGAAGCAACGTTACATTGGAAGTTGCGTCGTCGGCCGCAGATATCGCCATATCAGATACCGACACTGAAAATCCTCCGCAAATCTTGTCGGCGGCATATACAGGAGCAACCACAATCTTGGCGCACGATTTCTCGGTAGTGAACTTCAGGAACGAGCAAGCCTGCTTGAACTCGAGCATACGCTCGGTATTGGTTGCGGTTCCAACCATAATGTGGGCCTCAGGATCGAATGGCTGTGACAAACTTACTTTCTGCACTGACGGAACAACGGCAGAAACAGCATCGTCTGATATTGCAGATGCGGCCGAGAATGGATAAACGGCTGTGTAGTTGTCGGCCTCCACTATTGTACCCGAGAAATTGCCGTCGGCACCATAAACAAGTTGGTCTGAAGTACCGTTTACTGCAAGTGCATCATTCTCTACGAATACAGTTGGATGATTGCTGTCGTCGAGGGCGGTCTTTGATAGAGAGGTCTCTTCCTCGGTCTTGTAGCCAAAAGACACATACTTTTTGGCCACAGCCTCAATATCGGCTGTCGGTGTTGAGTTCTCGGCAACGGGAGCACTCACACTATCGAGTTCCTCGGTGCCGCAAGCGCTAAATGCAAGCGCCATTAGGGTAAATCCCCAAATGAAATTTTTCTTCATTTTTGTGATTTAATTTTTCTAAATTGTTAGATTTCAAATAGTCAGAATATAGACACTAAGTAGATTGATATGAAATTACATAGAATCATCATCCCAATCCTCCACACCCGAGCCGAAGCCCGAAGTGCAGATAATGTCAGTCTGCTCCACTGCTATGATCTCCATCTCGGCAGATACATAGACTTGTTTCTGTTCTTTGTCGATTTGCATTTGTGAAAATGTTTAGGAATTATTATTAAGTTTAACTATAATCAGACAAAAAAAGCGCTGTGCACATTCCCATACGAATACAGGAACGCGCACAGCGCTTTTTATACGTTGTGGTTAATAAGATATTATCTATTGCTTGCTTGCTTGCTTGCTTGCTTGCTTGCTAACATTATTTCGTTGATTTCCAAATTATTAAGCATAAAATTTGTTAAATATTTTCAATCTCCTCGGCGGTGAGGCCGGTGAGTTCTGCGATATCTTCTATTGGATAATTCTTGGCCTTCATCTTGCGGGCCATATCAAGTTTTTCGGCTTGAGCCTTGGCTCGTTCTTTTGCCGCGCCCTCCGCCACTCCTTCTGCACGGCTCTGAGCCAATGCAGAACGCTCGGTGGAGATATCGAGCCAATACATAAACTCAGCCTCTGTCTTACAATCATTGCAATTAAGATACTCGTTCATAGTTCTGCATTTTACAAAATTACTTCCTCAAACAGGCTCATTTCTGAACTTACCGCGCACGGCGCTTATTAATACATTTTTTGTTAAATATTCGCAATCTCGTCGGCGGTGAGGCCGGTGTATTTTGCAATCATTTCCAATGACATATTGTCGGACTTCATCTTGCGGGCCATTTCGAGTTTTTCGGCTTGAGCCTTGGCACGCTCTTCGGCACGACCTTCCTCTCGGCTCTGAGCCAATGCCGAACGCTCGGTGGAGATATCGAGCCAATACTTATTGTAGGCCTCCAACTCGGCAGGCGAATAGGCCGCGGTCTCAACGATCTCGAGTGCCTCGGCGGTTTCGGGTGAATTAAGGAGTTCGGGATCCACATCCACGGTGTCGTCGTCGATCTCGGTCAGGAATTTCAGCCAAAGATTCGCCATCTTGTCAACGGCCTTGTTGTCGAATTTGATACCGAGTGACTTGTATTTCTGCAACTCAACAAATATCAACGAGATATCCTTATGAACGTCTTTCGCGTTTTTCTGATTTGTCAGGTAATACTCGTGGATATATTCGTTGGCGTTCTCCTTGGAACATTCTATCTCCGACTCGTTGACAAGGCTAAGGGCATACACGTCCTTCAACTTATCGAACGATTGTCCTTTTTTCAGCTGATTGCTATAAGTGAGAACAGCATTATAAAGTGTACGAGAGAAGAATGCCGTTGTCCAATAATTCTGCATTTCCACCACAAAGGTACGGCCGTAGTTGTCGGTGCACTTTACGTCAACTATGGAATACTTCTTATCGATAGTGCCGTGATGATTCTCTCCGCTGAGATACTCAACAGACTCAATCTTCATACCCTCAGGCAAAGGCAAAAGGGAATTCAGGAGACTTATCACAAGGTGCTTGTGCTCTCCGAATACCTTCTTGAAGGTAAGGTCTGCTTTGGGGTTCAGATACTTGGACATTTTTGATTTTCGATTTTTGATCGTGGATTTTCTGAGGCAAAGATAAGATTTTTTTCTGAAAATACAAAGAAAAATCAATTTGATATTTTTATCAAAAATCAAACCCTCCCCTCTCCACCCCTAATTCCCTTTCCGCGGAAGTCGGAAAAAAATTATCAGCCAGATAACTTGATTATGATAAATAGAGGAAGAAATATGAAAGTTGAAAAATATTTGCATTAATCAAATATTATACATAATTTTGCTTTACAAAATCAGCGCAGAACTATGAGAAGATTCAATACTACAGGAACTTGTTTCCCCGACGAGCATTATATGGTTGATATTTCCGAGCAGGTGAATATCGCCGAGCAGATGGTAATGGACAATTACTATTTCTGTATCAACAAAGGCCGTCAGTATGGAAAAACAACTACTTTATATGCCCTCGGTAATCAGCTTGAGAGCCACGGGTTTACTGTGTTCTCGCTGAGTTTTGAGGGAATGACTGAATCAGATTTCGAAACAACTGAAAATCTTTACGCTTCGTTCGTAAGCCAAATGGGTAGCGAGATCAGATACAGGAATGTCAAAAACATAGACGAAAATGGAAAAAATGTCCTCTTACCCTTCCGCGACTGCAAGGAACTTTCCAAAAAGGAATTGTCAGATATAATATTCGATTTATGTATCGACAATCCCAAAGTAGTGGTAATAATCGACGAGGTTGACCAGGCTTCCAACTATGATAGTTTTATTAAATTCCTCGGTTTCCTGAGGGACAGATACCTTAATAGAAAAAAAGAACCAACATTCCTCTCTGTAATTCTGGCAGGTGTCTATGATATCAAAAACCTTAAACTGAAAATCCGACCCGAGAGCGAACACCAATACAACTCGCCGTGGAATATTGCAAAAATTTACAATGCCTCTATGGGTTTGCCTGAGTCAGGAATTGCCCAAATGCTCTCTGAATTTAAGGTAGATTACCAGCTTGATTTCAACGAGAACGAGGTGGCCAATGCGATATTTGGTTGGACAAACGGATATCCATATCTTGTTTCGAGGATTTGCGAATTTATCCAAGCTAACAATCTTTCCTGGACCGAGGAAGGAGTGAATATTGCGGTAAGGGATATTTTGAAGGATAGAAAGGACGTACTTTTTAGCGATATCACTAAGAAACTCAACGATTTTCCCAAACTACGTGGCAAACTTGAGACAATATTATATAAAGGTACACGATTAAATTATAATCCCGACGAGGAGAATCTTCAATTAGGTTTTATGTTCGATTTTCTTGCTGAAGGCGAGAAAGGTGGAGTTGTGGTCTCTAACAGAATGTTCGAGACACGAATCTACAACTACCTGATAGAGCGCGACAACGAATCAGATATCTATTCTCGAGGTGCCCAGGACAGCAATGGCTTTATTGTAAATGGCGAACTCGACCTGAAGAAAATCCTCGAGAAATTCTCGTACCACTACAACAAGATTTTCAACCACGACGACGAGCTGTTTATTGAGAGTCAGGGACGAAAAATGTTCCTTCTATACCTGCGCCCGATTATCAACGGAATAGGCAACTATTACATTGAGGCTCAGACCCGTGACAACACCCGAACTGATATCGTAATCGACTATCAGGGCCGTCAGTTCGTAATCGAGCTCAAGATCTGGCACGGCGAGGAATACAACCGCAAGGGCGAGATCCAGCTCTCAGAATACCTCGACCATTTCGGCCTCTCAGAGGGCTATATGCTGAGTTTCTGTTTCAACAAGAACAAGGAAACGGGATTGCAGAAGAAAGAGTTTGGGGATAAGGTGCTTTGGGAGGTGGTGGTGTAGAATCTGTCTTGGCGGGCCTGTGTGCCCGCTCTAACATTTATAATAATGTCACTGTAGGGGCCGACCTATGTGTCGGCCCGACATATTTTTGTATTAACCAACATTCCCAAAACAATTATTCTTTCGGGACGACACACAGGTCGTCCCCTACCAATGCCACGTTTTATATAAATAACGGCGGGCACACAGACCCGCCAAAACAGAATCCGTCCCCTTCTCTCCCCTAACCCCTTTTTTTCGTGGAAGTCGGAAAAAGATTATCTGCCCTGATAACGTGATTATGATAAATAGAGGAAATCAGCAAAAAAAATCCATCCCAAAATCACCACCCAATCGAAAAAATTCCTATATTAGCACCACTTAACTATAAACCATTTTGCTATGCAGGACTTTAATAAATTTATTACTGAATACCTGAGGACTATCTCCAAGGGTATGATGTGGCAAAACGACAAGAGATTTACTTACAACGACTTAATATCATTCTGGATTGGTCTGGCCGATAAGGAATTAGGGAAATACGGCTTCAGACTCCAGGTGAGCACTTCGGATTCGGTGCGCAAGGACAATACCGAATACGAGGGTACCGAATTTACCAGCGAGATTAATGGAAAGGTATCCATTTTCGTAAACAAGGACGAAATTGCCAATTGTTTCGGCGACAACTTTGTTTCCGAGAGGTTCGACAAGGTATCAAATGCTATGGCCAAAACCATTAACCTTCAAGTAGTTAGTTACAAATACGAAAAGATTGTACACCTATACACCGAGCGATTGAAGGAAATGGCATCGCTGAGACAGGCCACACTGCTTTTCGGCCACGAGACCTACGATATTATGGCAAGCCTCAGGCAGATTTGCGACAGTCTGCCTCACGCTATGCAGTATCCCGACTACGCCATGGCCCGCATCACCTACGGCACGAAACAGTTCAAGACCAAGGACTTCGAGCCCTGCGGTATCGGCCTCATAAAGAAATTCAAATGCCCCAACGAGCTTGAATGTGCCATCGAGGTTTACTACAAGCCTTCGATAAATGAGGTGGAATCCAACAACGACCCATTCCTGAATGAGGAGCGCGATCTGCTTGACAATTTGGCCGTGATGATAAACGGCGCCACCACAGCCAACTCTATGCGCGACCTGATGAAATTCAACAGCAAGCGCATGCAGGAGCTCGACTGCATAAACAGAACCACCGCTATCATCAAGGAGGGCCGCGAGATTGAGTACACCCTAAACGCCATCTGCGAGATAATCCCAAACGCCATGCAGTATCCGAGATACGCCTGCGCGCGCATCAGGTTCGACGGCAAGGAATATATCACCAAGAATTTCCTATTCACGCATCGCTCTATAAGTGAGCAGTTTATCAGCATCGACAACAACAAGGGCTCCATCGAGGTTTTCTACACAAAGCAATGCCCGATGGAGTTCAGCGGTCCGTTCCTGGAGGAGGAATGTGAGTTGCTGACCAATATTGCGCGTTTGGTGGCTGGTTACATTAACGACACCATCGGCCGCGACATTCTCCACAAGACCGCCGCACTGGCCAAGTTCGAGAAGAAGGAGGACAATTTCAGACTCCACCTCACCCAGAACCACAAGCCTCTGCAAAACTACTTCAACCAGCAGATGCTCGATAAATATATCTACCTCGACATGATGAAATTCAAGGTGAAGCACGTGCTGTTTGTAGCAACACTTTATGATGCGTTCTGCCTTGAGAACGAGGACTCTTTCTTCGGAAAATTCATGGGCGACGTGCATCAGTTCTCGCTATACACCATGCCGAGAATCACGGGTGTGAGTACCTACGAGGAGGCTGTGGAGGCCATGGAGAGCGCCAATATCGATATGGTGATCATTATGCCGATGAACGCCAAGAGAAGCGTTCAGCTGAGCGAGGATCTCAAGAGAATCAACAGCGCCGTTCCCGTTTACCTCCTTATTAATAAGAAGGAGGAGGTGAAGAAATACGAGGAGATAGCGGCTACAACGAGCTCAATCAACAAGATTTACACCTGGAACGGCGACTCGAATATCTTCTTCACAATCGTTAAGACCTTGGAAGACAGCATAAATGTGGAGAACGATACCGAGGTGGGCCTCGTTAAGGTGATAATGCTCATAGAGGATTCGGCCCAGTATTACTCAAGATATCTGGAACTGCTCTACAGCACTGTTTTCGGTCAGGTAGCACAGCTGATACCAGAAGTTGAGAAAAACGAGCTCGACAAAATCGTGAAAATGCGTTCAAGGCCTAAGATCCTGCACGCCAGAAACTACGACGAGGCTATCTCAATCTATAATAAATATAAGAACAACCTGATGTGCGTTATCTCCGACGTGGAGTTCGATTGGGGCGGACAAATGGACCATCAGGCTGGCATCAAGCTCGTAAAGCATATCAGAAG
>JAZUEG010000194.1:0-11637 GCA_045640025.1 Bacteroidales bacterium | reverse complement strand
GGTAGAGCAGTTGGCGTACATCCAGTCCATACCGTTCTTAGCGAAGAGTGGCATGAGCGACTGTGTGAGCTCCTCTACAGTCTCGTTGAAAGCCTCTGATGGAGAGTGACCATTCTCGCGGAGTACCTCGTACTGAGCGAGGAGGAGACCCTGGATAGCGCCCATGAGTGAGCCACGCTCGCCGGTGAGGTCAGATGTAGCCTCGCGCTGGAATGTAGTCTCGAACATGTAGCCAGAGCCGATACCGATACCGAGAGCGAGTGTGCGCTCCATAGCCTTTCCGGTGTAGTCCTGGTAAACAGCGTATGAAGAGTTGAGGCCGCGGCCCTCGAGGAACATGGTACGGAGTGATGTACCTGAGCCCTTAGGAGCAACCATGATAACGTCGATATCAGCAGGAGGAACAACGCCGGTGCGGTCGTTCCAGGTAATAGCGAAACCGTGAGAGAAGTAGAGAGCCTTGCCTGCAGAGAGGTAGTTCTTGAGGGTAGGCCATACTGACATTACGGCAGCGTCTGAGAGCAAGCACATGATGATGGTAGCCTTCTCGCAAGCCTCCTCGATAGAGAAGAGGGTCTTGCCTGGTACCCAACCGTCGGCTACTGCCTTGTCGAAAGTCTTGCCGGCACGCTGTCCAACGATTACGTTGAAACCGTTGTCTCTAAGGTTGAGAGACTGGCCAGGACCCTGTACGCCGTAACCGATTACAGCGATAGTCTCGTTCTTGAGCACCTCACGTGCCTTCTCCAATGGAAATTCCTCGCGGGTCATTACGTTTTCCTCGACACCGCCAAAATTCAATTTTGCCATTTTTTATTTGAAATTTTAAGTTTAACGTTTTCCTAAAAACCTCGCAAATATAAGGTTTTATTTTTGCACCTACAAATTTTTTCAATCAAGAATTGATTTGAATTAATAATTAACAACTAATAATTAACAATTGTCTTTCGTTTCCAATTATCAACTATTAATTGTAATTGTTCATTCTTAATTGTTAATTGTTCATTGTTAATTGCTGATTATCTGCATCTCCACCTGGTCTATCCAGCCATCGGGGGTGCGGTGCCACTGGCGGAGGATTCCGCACTGATGGAATCCGCAGGCCTCAAACAGATGGAGACTTGCCTCGTTGTCGGCATCTATGAGGGCGTGGAGGCTGTGGAGCCCCAACACGTTGAAGCAGTGGCCTATGAACTTCCTGAGCGCATCGGAGGCGTAGCCACGGCCACGGTAATCTGCCTCGTTGATGGAGATTCCTATGCTGCCGTGAAGGCTCTGGATATCTATATCGAATAGATCGACCACGCCTACGGGAGTGCCGTCGGCATCGTCCTCTATGATGAGGCGGAGCTGTCCGGCCTCGAAAACATCCTTGCCCATGCTATCGGCGATATACTGCTCGAGCACGAACCTTGAAAAGGGCGCGAGCGTGCTGCTCACCCTCCAGATCTCGGGATCGTTTTCCCACTTATAGAGGATATCTACATCCTCCGGCTCCATGGCACGGATATTTGTTTTCATAGGTGGTTAATTCTTAAGTGCCTCAATCAGTCCCTCGGGGATGGTGATTTTTACGGTGCGGATAGTGTCGTTTTCGGAGAGGATCTCGGCGCAGTTGAGCGGAACAAGAATCTCCTCGCCAAAACTGTTGTGGATTACGATAAGCGGATTGCCGGGAATATCGTCGATATCCACAATCTTGCCAAGCAGCTGGTCGTTCTGATCGAATACGTCGTAGTTGGCGTACTTGAAGTCAGAATCCCAATCGTCGCCATCGGCATCGTCATCCACCAGGAGGTCCTCGGTGGATACATAGACATCTTTTTTCATTACACGGGCGGCCTCCTCGTTGGAGTTCAGGGTATCGAACTTGAGCGACATCTCTCCGTTCTTTGAGAAGAAAACCGAATTCTCCTGAATGAAAAAAGGAACCAGGTACCCGTCGATCTCAACGAGCACCGGTTCCTGTTCATCAATGTCATAATCAGGGGAGGCGAGCCTGATGACCACGTCTCCCTTGGTGCCTTTAAATGCAACGATGGTACCGAGCTTTGTGAGCCTGGCCCTGTCGAAGTATTTATTCAGCAGCTGCTTCATCGGCGGCAGGTGCTTCAGCGTTCTCAGCGGCAGCAGCCTCCTCAGCGGCAGCCTTGGCAGCAGCCTCAGCCTCAGCCTTCTTTGCATTGAGAGCCTCCTGCTTAGCCTCTTTCTTCTTTGTCTCCTCAGCGAGAACAGCCTTCTTGGCCTCAGCCTTGGCATTCTCCTTAGCTGACTTCTTGGCAGAGAGCTTGTTCTCCTTCTCAGAAACCCAAGCGTTGAACTTGGCCTCAGCCTGCTCAGCTGTGAGAGCGCCCTTCTGAACGCCGCGGAGCAAGTGGTCCTTCAACAATACACCCTTAGTAGAAAGGAGTGTTCTGCAAGTATCGGTAGGCTGAGCGCCTGTCTGGATCCAATACAAAGCTCTGTCGAACTTAATATCGATCTGCTGTGGTACTGTGTTAGGGTTGTAAGTACCAATCTTCTCAATGAATCGACCATCACGTGGTGCTCTTGCGTCGGCAATCACTATCGCGTAGTGTGCGTAGCCCTTCTTACCTTGTCTTGCTAATCTAACTTTAACAGGCATTTTATCTTTTGTGTTTTAATAATTATTGGAAAAATTTCCGAGTGCAAAGATAGAAGGAATTTTTGTAAGAAACAAATTTATTTCGTGGATTTTTTGGAGGCAAACAATCTTTCTTTCAAAAAAAAGAACGGGAAAACTAATAATGCATGTATATATCTTAGCCTTGTATGAGGCTCTTTCCAGAATCGGTACAAGAAACGAAGATTATATCTATCCACCCATTCGTTATAATAATTAAAATTGCCATCCGATATTTGATGGATAAAACCTCCGCAAGTAAAACCAATCCCTTTGTATCCGGCCTCCTTGCACATCATCAAAAATTGTTCCTGTAATCCAATACCCATTCCAACTATCAGGAAATCCGCGTTTTCCTCCGCTATACGGGAAGCAGTGGCTCTCATTTCGTCTTGGCTTGCGAAATACCCATCCCTGCATCCACGCCATTCTATATCAGGATATTGACTACATAAAACAGAAAGGGCATTTTCAAGCATTTCCTGTTTTGAGGCTACAATGCAAACACTCTTTCGGTTGACATTAGCATAAGTGAACAGATCTTGGGCCATGGAAGTCATATCCAAGCTACGGCGTCTGATCTTTTTGCGATAGAATAGGCCAATAGCCCTCACCAACATTGCGCCATCAGCAAATATACCATCAAAATCCACAAAAAGCTCCTTGTGTTTTACCGCTGTTAGATAAGACACTGGATTTAGAAATGTATAGAACTTTCCTGGCGTGGAGAATATCAGCTCGTTGTCCAAAGATTCGGAAGAGATGATTTTGTCAATCATAGAATCCCCTATATTCATATATTGTCAATTTTAAGGATTAGAATGATATGAAAATTTGGAATAAAAACATTCCGCATAAAACAAAATGGAAATATTCAAGAAGCAGTTTATCAAGAAAGTCTCTGTGATCCCAAAAACTGAGTAGGAAGAAAGAATCGCCACTTCCAGCATCCTGTTTCTATCGTACATATATTTGATAGTAGTAATAGTGGCGTAAACCCAAAAAGCGGAAAACAACAGCCCCCCGCATATCAGCATATCCATATAGGCGGAATCCAGGCAGGCGTAATTGTCAGGACTATAATCCTCCTCGATATGCTGACCCAAAACAGGGATTCCATATAGCCTTAGGAAATAAGCACCTTGGAGGATGCGCCCCTGAGTCAACCTATCGAAATCATAAACCAAATCCAACTTCCCATAGAAAATCACAGCCAAATACGAGAAAAGCATGCACAGCAATGGGGCTGATATCAGCGCCAGACGCACCAGACTATTGTGACGGGGAAAATTGAATCTGAACAACAAAATCTGCAAAAGCAATATGAAAATGACAACATATCCCGTCCTGGAGCCTGAATACCAGCACATAGCAACAGAGGCAAGAGAAACAACGACATAATCCTTCCACGAAAGTTTCCCAGACTTCAGCAAAAGATAGATATTCAAGACAGCGAAATACGCTACAAACAGGATATTGGACCGTTTCATAATATATACCCATTCGCCATTCACATACCTCAGATACAACTCACCGTTGCGCTCTATATAGCATGACACCAATACGAAAACCAAGCCGACAACAAACATCTTTTTCAGGACCGGGTAACTCAAGGAAATGCCCCGCATGGCTATCACCGTAACTACCGAAAACAAGATTCCCTGCTTGCCCGAGGTAAAGAAAAGCATAGACGAAAATGCCAACAGACACAAATATATATTAAGCAAGGGAACGCTGACTTTTTGTCGATAGAAATTAACAGCGAACATTCCAAAACAAAAAACAGCCACTGCCTTCAGGATGATATTATCCGAAGTGATATTCAGAAGCTTGGTGGCAAATAGCGGCAAAAAAAACAGCAGAAAATTTTTCTCGGATTTTGCAAGAGGCATAAAGCATCTACTTTTTTAACAGACTTGCCAATTTAGGAAACATAACCTTGAATCTCAGCCAGAAAAACAGCAGGAATTTCTTCCACCAAGGTTGCCAGGTGCCTGCAAAATGATGAATGGAATAAGTTTTGGAGGTCAAGGTGATATTTTTAGTTATATAATTTTTGGGACTGAAATAATCGAATGGGAGCAGATACACATTATCAGCATCATTCAATACTTGAGAAGGAGCATCTACCTGGACCAGATTATAGAACTTTCTGATAATACGCTCAATAACAACAGGCAAAACTTGAGTATTCATAGATCCATCAGGATTGATGAAAGAACGCCCCTCATATTGCTCGTAACATTTTTTTATCCATCCACAATTCAAATCCACTCCAATGGTAGAGGCCTCGATTCCCTCAGGACTATTTTCTTTGCAAATAAAGTATGGAAGATTCAATAAATCATCATACGACTTTACAACCTCCACATCACTATCAAGGTAAATACCGCCTTCGGTAGCCAACGCATATAGACGAATATAATCTGCCGCAAAAGCATATTTCTTGGATTCAAAAGCCTGTTTTACCCACATAGATTTGTCAAGAGGAAATCTTTTCAAATCCCATTTTACAATCTCATAATCCGGCAAATATTTTCGCCAAGAATCTATACAAGACTGAAATTTTTCGGGCAAAGGATCATTGCTGAGCCAACAGTAATGAATTTTCTTAGGAATCATAAACTATTATTTAATGAATTTATCAATGAATGCCACTTGCCGGCTACAGAGGTCTTGGAAAAACGTTTGCAATTCTCTATTCCTGCGATAGCCATAGACCTCCGCATCTCACAATCAGTCATCAACTTAATCATACGATTTACATAATCATCCACATCATCATTCTTTATTATAAAACCATCCTCATTATTTTTTATAATATCACTAACGGAGGCGAAACTATCAAATGCAACAGGCACACAGCCAAACTGCATTGATTCTGTTAGAGTAAGTCCCCATCCCTCACTCTTGGAAGTCATCATAAAGATTGATGACTCTGAATAAAATGGCTCAGGACTCTGCACACCATGAAACACGACATCCGGAATATTCTCGTTACGAACCTTAGAGATATAGTCGTCGGAGTTTTCGCCATGCCCTACAATATCCAATATCCAGCCATCGGATTCAGGATTTCGCTTCACCCTGCTCCAAATATCCAAAGCGAGAGAAATCCTTTTTTGGTTCTCAGACAATCGGGATACTATCAGCACACTTTTCTTTTTATGTGGCAAACGTTCTTTGTCCAAATAACCATCAAAAGACAGCATATTGGGAATAATGGAAAACTTGGTAATATTATCTATATTGCCAAAATCGCAGAAACCATCTATAAAACATGAAGACAACAATACAACCCTATCCGACTTTGAATACGCCTCATTGTAAAGCTTCCTCATCCGATTATAATTCCATTTCCTGATACCATCAAAAAACAGCAAACCGATCAGTGCGATTATCCTCCTGTATATCTGTGGCGACGACTTGAGCTCTGCTCTCAACAACGGCTTGTTGAAAAATTCCACATCATATCCAGGCTCAAAATGATGAGCCAGCACCAATCTGCATTTGCATCCATCGGGCAATACATCACGCAAATTGGAAATCAGCGCAAAATCACCTTGGGATATGAACACGTCGATATGGTTTTCAATTATAAAATCCCTCACGAACTTTGCGCGTCCGAACATAGGCACATGCGCACGGCCATCGAAAAAGGCAGGCGAAAACTGAGGGCAAGGCTTTCTATACAGGCTATAACATTTGTAGCCATAAATCTCGCGCAAGGCATTGGAAACCGAGATAGTGACACGCTCGGTACCTCCTTTCTGAGGAGACACCTCAAATGTAGTGAAGAATGCAATGTTCATTTATTTCAAGTTTCATTAGAGAAATACTATATTTTGATACCAACAAAAAGCAGTAATCTTCTTATCAAATGTTTTTTTCCTGCCTTCAGACTGATGAACAATATCGGATTATCCAGCATAAAGGACCGAAGCTCCTTCCCGCTCAAAACTCCCTTTACCCTGGCCTCGGCATATACATTGTAATTATAATATACCAAATCCTTCCTAAGTTCCTCGTCGGCAATCAGAGCATCAAGCTCACGGCAGGACATAAGTCTTTGCTCAAATTTCTCAGGCGAAAAACTATTGCAAATAGACCCCTGATTGTCGGTAACATAATAATAGAAAGGCTTGTTCAGGTAGCGGACCTTCACCTCGCCATGAATAAGAATCTGTGCACAGACAAGCACGTCCTCGCAAAAATTCAAGCCTGGAACAAATCTCACGTTATATTTTCTGTATAATGAATGTCTTACCAATTTGTTCCACAAAACTCCCATCAGGTTTCCACGCAATATAAAGCCCAGCAGACTGCCTGGCTTATCGATTACCAGATTCTGCCGATAAAACTTAATACGATCCCGATAGCAATAATACTGATTAGTAAGCAAAAGGTCCGCATTCTCTCGTTTTATGGCATCATACATCTCTTCCAACATATTGGATTCCACATAATCATCTGGATCTATATGTATGGAATATGCACCTACAGCCTCATCCACGCCAAGCTGTCTGGCACTGCCAACACCACCGTTCTCCTTGTGGAAAACCCTGAATCTGGAATCCCTCTCAGCGTATTCATCACAGATTCTTCCCGAATTGTCAGGAGACCCGTCATCTACAAGAAGACATTCCCAATCAGTGAAAGTCTGCGCAATGATGCTGTCGAGGCAACGGCGGATGTATTGCTCTGCCTTGTAAACTGGCACAATAATAGAAATCTCTGGCATATAATAACGCTTTTTTTAAACAAACTATGAAAACATCGAAATCAGGCAATCCCGCCCTCTTGTCCGCAAATCGGAAACAACCTTATCGACTTTGGCATAATCGATTGGTTCCAATTTCGAAAAATCAGGATTATCCACACTCACTCCCCTTGATGGGATACCAAACGTACCTAAAAGATCCGCCAGTCTGGAATCTTTGCCTTGGTGCAAAACCGCGAATTCCTTATGGAAAAGAATCGCGAAAACCGCCAAATGAAAGGAGTTGCCACAGACGAACTCTGCATTCCTCAAAAGATTGAGAAACTCTTTGGGCCCTGCATAATTAAACGCGACAACATCACGCCGAAGATATCCCACGTTGGTAGATACCATCGTTAAGCCCCTGGAATCCGCATACTGCTTTGCGAGATTGAACATCTCGACGGAATCCCACGGCGAATAATAAAACAAATACTTACCTTTCTGCAAAGGCATGCCGTCTGACAAATCCTCATACACATCCACACCATTCAGGAAAACAGGGTCCGGCATTGCAGATACTTCCAAATCCAACAGCCTGCCCAGAGCCATTGCCCCATCATGCTCCCTTACTCCTATCTTCTTGAATTTGGGCAAATATAGTTTATACATATCAGCATAAGGCAGACTCATCATAAAAGAAACGTCTCCTCCCAAAGAAGGTGCATACGACAGCAATTCCGTACCAACGTTTTCGAAAGGAAGAAGATACGACAAATCCCAATCATCGCACCGCTGATTCCATATCTGATCTCCCGCACTCAACAGGCAATCCAAATGCAGGTTTGGCAAATCATCAGATATTTCCTCTTTGCCACGATACTCATTATCAGTAAGTACATAATGTTCCTCCATGAATTTCTCAAACGAAAGCCATTTCTTCCGGTTTTGCATGAATCTGCGAGGGAACAAAATAAATTTAATCCAATCCTTCACGTTTTCAGGCTTGGGTTTGCGATACATCTCTTTCTGAGCATCGTTGCGCAGATTTATGATAATAGGATCATGCCCCAATTCCTGCAGGCAATGTTGCATAGCATACGCCAACAGCATCGACCCATAATTATGGGAAGCATGAAACGTCAGAATTCCTATTCTTTTCCCCATTTGCTACTTAGATTACTGATAATCGGCACTTTATTTACAATGAATTTATTAATGGAATCACGTTCCGCCTTATCAAGTCCCACAAAATAAATCGACAAGCCAATACATAAAACAGATATCAGACTCAACACCACAAAACACAGCAATTCAGATTCAATATCGCAGTAATGCCTGAACAGCAAAGGCACGGGAACAGCCGTTGCAGTTGTCAACAATATTGGCACTATGGATTTCCTGACAAAGAGATCAGGCCTGAAATTAATCTGAATCTTGCAAAACCAATATCTTGCGAAACCGGAAATCACGGTAATCACAATCATTGCCACGAACACCGATGGCGCCTGGGCACCAAAATACAGAGCCAGATATCCGGCCGGCACTATCATAAGAATTATAGTACTCAAAACAATCTGATACCTTCTGATATTGCCAGTAGCCATCAAGGAAGTAATAAAAGGATTGCCAAATATTGAGTGCACCAAACAATCAATCAGGATCAAAACAATAAATACTGAAGTATATTCAGGAACTTCCTCAAGCCAGACATCAAGAACAAAATCGATATTCAGGATAATCGGCATCGAAATAAAAAGCAACAGCATATAAGAGATTTTGGAAGCCCTGTACGCCAAGATCTCCATCTCCGATATATTTCCTTGAGCATATTGCTTGGTAATCTGAGGATTGATAGCGGTGGTAAAATTGTTGGCGAAATTCTGAACAGCATTAGAGACCTGCACGGCCACTGCCCTGGATGCGTTGATGGAGGGTCCCTGAAAAAGATTAAGAACAATATTCACTCCCTGATCCCGTCCCATCCATGCCAGACTTCCAAACAGATTCCATCCGGCGAAACCCATCATTTCCCTAAAAAGACTCTTGTCGGAAACATATCTATATCTACACTCAGAAAACAGCCTCACGCAAGATATCCTATATATCGACAATACCACCAAAGAGACACAGGCCAATAATACAGAATACAAAACAAGCTTGTCCACTCCCCCAAAATTGAGCATTAAAACAATCACCAATTTCAGAATCACTTCCAGTACACTGATACAAGCGAAAACACCCATCTTCTCATGCGCAATAACGGAAGCATTGTAAGGAACCTGCAAAATATTGAAGAAAAGAGCAATAACCGACATTTGCAAAACCCAATTGGCGGCGCCCAATCTATCTTCGGGAATCTGAAGTTTGTTGTTCAAAAACCAGACACCAACCACCTCCACAAGAAACACGACAGCAATGCCGATAAAGAAATGTATAGTAAGAGACAACGAGAAAACACGTTTCAACTTATCGGAATCATCACCTCCCAAACTAAACGTAAGATAGCGTTGAGTAGAAGTCACCATACTGGAATTCAAAACAGAAAACATCGCCACAACACCTCCCACCACATTATGAATACCATAATCCACTATACCCAATGCAGAAAGAACTACCCTACTGGTATATAAAGTAACGGCCATAGTAAACAACATCCTAAGGCATAGAACAATCGTATTCTTAGCTATCCTCTTATTATTTACCTGGTTATCAGCTCCCATATACACTAACAAATTTTACGAATCCAATCGTTAGGCACATAAGACGTACCAAACAATCCTATGCCATCCAGCTGAACCATCACACGTCTATGACGCCTATATCTTACCAACACACCCTGAACCCCAGCGAATGGACCTACCATAACCACCACACGATCGCCCTCAAGAAGCACAGGCCTGATGGAATTGTTTAGTATAATATTCTCGTTGCCGGATTCCACAATAATGCGGAACGACTGAAGCTGGACATCAGGAACCACGAGAAGTCCGTTCTTGCCGTTGGAATCCACAATGCAATGATTGTAATATGGAGTAAAACCCGGTATCCTTGGACGGCAGTCGTCATAGAGATAATACAGCATCCTATCAAGAGTGCATCTCATGAAAAGCAGGTTGGGATACAGCAACTCATCAACGATTTCCTTGGATGGATGGCCGAAATCCGCATTGCTATATACCACGCGCTTCAATATCGGGAGATACAATTCAATGGAATCGTCTTTCAGAGACAGAAGACTGTCATAAACTTTCCGTGCCCGTCTGTGAGTGGTCCTAACAGCAAACCACTTGGGACCTTCAGCAGACGTTTGGGCATTATCAACCGTCTGCCCATTCCGGAGTAAAATATCCTTAACGGGAGGCGTGAGGTTGCTGACCTCACTTACCATACGGCTATCTGTACGCTCATTATGAGATGATTTTTTCATCTGATACTGAACATGATACGCTTCGACAAAGATGCCAGACAAGCGTTGTTAAAATCGTTAACCACAAAAAAAACAAAAGAAGGCGCAAATCTCTGCAATCAGACAACTGACATACAGAGACTTGCGCCTTCTTCCAACACAAATCTTATGACAATAAGAAAATAAACAAGTATTACATTATACTTGCTTGCTTGCTTGCTTGCTTGCTAACATTTTTCTCTTATCTTCCCAATATTTAATCATAAAATTTATTAATTTGTTTATTTTTTTCGTATTTGAAAAGCAATCGGAGAATCCAATCAAAAACAAAGATAGAAGGAATTTTTGTAAGAAACAAATTTATTCATCACATTTTGTCCAGAATTTTTCGCTATCGGATTTTTCTATAATACCTATCGGATTTACCAATAGGACAAGGCCCTCTTGCCGATGGCCACAATCGAATCTTTCAATAAAAAACTCTATGACGTCTCGACGGGCAAGCCTAATTTTGCGGCGTAATTTCAAATAACCAATATCAACAAAAAATGGAACAGTTAGCAATCCAGGCGCAGACCAATACCCAGGGCGCCGTATGTATTTGGGTTTGTATCTTCGTGGTGATAATGGTGGCCGTGGGCTGGACGGGCATCAGGAAACTGAGGGCCTTCAACAAGAAGCACAACATCATCACCTACGATTTCAACAAGGTAAACATATCAGACGATGACGACGACTACACCATCTATCAGTAACCAGCACGAATACCTGAAGCAATTCTGCGTGATGGTAACCGAATACGCATCGGCAATGCTGGAATCCGGCGCGATAAGCTCCACCATAGAGGACTGCGTGCACCGCATCGCCACGGCTTTCGGCATCAAG
>JAZUEG010000193.1:0-3852 GCA_045640025.1 Bacteroidales bacterium | reverse complement strand
GTAGGGCTCTTAAACTCTAAAAAGGAGTTTTCGAAGGAAACTCCGTCTTTTAAAAAATTAGAAACTCTTATATCTCTTACCCTCTTAGAGAGTAAAACAATTCGCCGAACTCAAACTTAATGTTATATGAACTTGAATGTTTAATAATTAAAAATCATATAGTTATGAAGAAATTATTACTTCTTTTGGTGATGCTGATGTCAGCATTTATGGTAAACGCCAAGGATATCAAGACCTTGGTTTTCAGCACCACACCACAGATGCACTGTCAGGGTTGCGAAAACAGGATTAAGGACGCCCTGAAGTTCGAGAGCGGTATCAAGGATATCGTTACCGACCGCGAGAAACAACTGGTGACCGTTACCTACGACGCCGACAAAATCTCTCAGGAAAAGATTTTCGATATCCTGAAAAAGACTGGCTATCAGTCAACTTGCAAGAAGGAAGAGGGCGAGAAGGAATAAGGGTTTTTCCACACTCGCGTGGAGACGGACCGCGGTCCGTCTCTACTGATGCTAACACGAATTATTAGAAATTACCACGAATTACCTTCGGGTGGTTTGTGGTAATTTTTTATATGCACCAAACCGCATACAAGGGCACGCTCTTTATCCAATTCTCCATTCCGAAATTCTTGGCGGAGATGCGGATG
Organism: Bacteroidales bacterium; assembly: GCA_045640025.1. Taxonomy (GTDB): domain Bacteria; phylum Bacteroidota; class Bacteroidia; order Bacteroidales; family UBA3824; genus UBA3824. The sequence goes on along the minus strand of JAZUEG010000193.1, from coordinate 3,200 downwards.
GAGTATTGGGGTGAGAATTTCTTCATAAATGTTGACAGACTGCGGGCACGGACGTTGTCGGCACTTTTCACCTCTATTGGAATTATGTCGCCATTGATTCTTGCAACAAAATCCACCTCGGCGGAATCACGCTCCGTCCAATAGAAAAGATCGTAGCCCCTGGCCCTCAACTGCGTGTTTACGTAATTCTCGGTGAGTCCGCCCTTGAAATTGTTCATAAATGGATTCCCGCTCATAATGTCGTCCATCATAATATCCTGCGACGCACAGCAAAGTCCTGTATCGTTCATATAAAACTTGAAGTCCGACAGCGACTTGTAAGCATTCAGCGGAAGCATTATCTGCTCCAGTCTGTAAACCTGATTGGCCACGCCTGCAAGACAGAGCCATTCGATAGCGGATTCAAACTCGCTGGCTCTACCGCCTGTCTTTATGCTCTTGTACTGGAATTTGGTGTTCTCCTTCGACAATTGTGTGCTGATATTTTTGTATACAATCCTTGTCTTGGGAATCTCGCTCTGCTTGTTGTATTTGCCCATATCATTCAGGTAGGCGTCGAGGATATCCGACAACTTCTCCTTTACGAGAACAGAGTTTTTGGTCTTTATGAAAGTATCCACGGCCTCGGGCAATCCGCCCACATAGAGATAAGTCTTGTAATAATCAAGCGCCTTGGTATGGAAAGCCTCAACCAAAGGTGTGTTGCTGTTGAAGGATTTGCGGATCTCGCTGATGAGGAAATCCTCGCCATTGGCCATCAGAAACTCCTCGAAATCAAGCGGAAACATATCCATAAATTGAACCTTGCCTACAGGGAACGACGATATTCCCCTGTTTACCGAAACGCCGAGTAGCGATCCCAAGGCTATTACGTGATAGTCGGGAGCGTCCTCGCAGAAATATTTCAGCGACGTGATAGCCTCGGGACAGGCTTGCACCTCATCGAAAATCAGCAAAGTAGTGTCAGGGCTGATGTTCACGTGATAGTATTCTGAAATTTTCCGCACAATTTCGTGGGGATTCAGGCTGTCGAAAAACGATGACAAAACCTTACCGCGCTCAAAATTGAGATAAACGCAGTTGCTGTATTCCCTGTCGGCGAACACATTTACAATATATGTTTTGCCTATCTGCCTGGCTCCCTGTAATATAAGAGGTTTTCTGTTTTTGGATTTTTTCCATTCCACCAGTTTGCTGATAATCTTTCTTTCCATATCAAAACCAAATTTCCGCAAAAGTGTAAATTTTTAGTCAAAAATCACACTTTTTCGTGTTAATTTTTAGAGAAAATTTACAGAAATGTGGGAGTGATGGCGATAGTAGAGCCAAAAGTGGTGATTTTTATATAGATTTGGCTCTGGTATCGGGTGATAGCAGAGCCAAAAGTGGTGTGAAATATTTTAGATATTTTTTATTTCATCTATTGACAGACCAGTAACTGCAGAAATCTGTTCGAAAGTCATTGAACCGAGAGATTTCAAATTTTTGGCGATATTGATTTGGGTTTGCTGTTGACCTTTCTCTATGCCTTCGGCCATACCTTTGCGGAAGCCCTTGCAGATACTAGTTTCCATTTCACTAAGTTTGTTTCGTTTTATCTCTTGGTCCATCAGGTATATTCTCTGTTCTCTTTCTGACAAATTACTGAATGCAAGAGAAAATATTGCTTCTTGGAGTCCTGATGCTGTTGCATTATTGGGAATGCAATCGGTTTTAAGAAAACTGATCCACTCTTCAAGTGGAGTTTCAGGTGTTTTGTTGAAATTCTTTATTTTTAATATATAATAGTGGGAAGGTGTCTTACTATTTTTTATTTGATATATTTCAAATTCGTTTTCCGATAGTTTTAATTTTTGAGTAGATTTTTCAAGACTAACAAATTCGTTTTCTCCGTGGTATATGAAGTCATTACCTTCGCCGAAATCGAAGTATACAATGTTTATTGAAATAACTTTGCTGATTTGATTATATGGCTCTTCATCAGGTAATTCTATTGCTGAATTTATGGTTAGTCTATGGATATAATCGTTAAAATCGTCGAATGTAATGATTGATAGCAGCAATTCTCCGTCCTCGGTCTCGCAAAAAACGTCAACACGGTTGTATTTGTCGTCGAAAGTCTCCTTGTTTGCCTCGCTTTCGTTCAAGTGGGAAAGTTTGATTTTCTTTCCCAAAAGCGAAGTCAGAAAACCTTCCACGATAACGTGGTCAGCCTTGTTTCTGAGCAGTTTCTTTATCGCCCAGTCAAAACTTACTAATGGTCTGTCGTAATTTGCAGTAGTCATATTCAGGATTTGTTGATTTGGCGCAAATATAATAAAAATATTGGTAAGTTAATTTTTCCCTGAGGAATTTTTTTGTTGATGGATTATCCTCTTTACTCCTTCTCATACAGATACATTGCGTACTTGATCTCTCCTGGAGTTCCGGTGCTGAGTTTTACCCAAGGCTCCTTGCCGAAGAGGAAGTTTGGCTCCTTGTTCTCAAGATAGAGCTCGCCGTTCTCCTCTTTTACAGGCTTGATTTCCTTCTTGCTGAAAAGGCAGTTGCCTTCGATGTAGAAATCAGGGTCAGCCGACAGAGCCTTGTCGATCTCGCTCTGAGGCACTCCCTCCAGCGATGCGATGCATGGATTGATTGTGCCGTTGTCGCTTACGATGATTTTCTTGATGAGATCTCTCTCCGAGCGTCTTCTCTCGTCTGGGTCGGTCTCCTTGTCGAGATATTCCTGAATGGATACTTTCTCTTTTCCATTCTCACCTGGCAGCAATATATAGGCCAGATTGTAAGTTCCTGTGTAGTTCATAATATATAAGTTTTGTTGTTTTCGTTTTGCCAAATTTATACATTAATTTCTGGATTTGCAAGTTAATGGTCTGTCGTAAATTGCTGTTGTCATTTCCAGAATGATTGTTTGACGCAAAGATATAAAAATATTGCTAATATTAATCTTTTTCCCGGTGGGATTTTCCCAATGTTAAGTTTTTATTCATATTTTAACTTTTGTAGCGTTTTGTTTTTTTTTTGAGTTTGCTTTACCTTTGTCGGCGAAATTTAATGATTATTAACAATCTAATTTGTAAAAATCAATGACAAAAGCAAAGCATTTTATTCTCTATCTGATGGCGGTGGTTTTCGCTGTCGGGATAGCTTCCTGCAACAAGGAAAAGGATGAGGTGAAGAAGGAGCCTAATAAGATA
>JAZUEG010000192.1:0-7665 GCA_045640025.1 Bacteroidales bacterium | reverse complement strand
AGACCGCTTGGCCTCCGACTTGTTACCTTGTTGTTGATGATGGGCGACTCGAGGCGCACTGATGTGGTGAGCGGTGTGAATTCCACGCTGGCGCCCAGTTTGCCGAGGCTTCCGTCCTTGGTTTTGATGTCGGTGATGGATGAGAGCCTGCCGCCGTTTTTTATGGGGAAATCGGCTGTGTATACTTCTATGGAATTGATGGACTGCGGGGCTATGGATGAGTAGAATCCGAACAGGTGTGACGGGTGGTATATGGGCGCATCGTCTATTAGCACCATGTTCTGGTCCTTGAATCCGCCTCTTACGCTGTAGAATGCCGATCCGTCGGATATTCGCGTGATGCCGTGGTCGGTGGACAGTATGCCCACGAGGTCGCCACCGAGCACGAGGCCGGAGTATTTCTTGAAGTCCTCTATGTTGATGGTGCTGCTCTTGTTGATGAGCTCGCGGGCGCTCAGCTGGTTTTCGTGGCTGGTGATGGTGATGGCCTCGAGCTGGAGGTCGGTAGGGTGGAGGGTCTGGTTGATCTGATAGTCGGCGTTGTGTATTATTGGCACGTATTCGCGCTGATATCCCAGGTATCCGTATACCAGAGTGTAGCGTCCCTTGCTGAGAGTTATCGAGTAATATCCCACCTCGTTGGTGATGGTGCCCATGGGGGTGCCTTCCACGCTTACGGATGCTCCTATGAGTGGCTCGCGTGTGTCGTGGTCCAGTATGTATCCGCTTATGGTGGCGGTTTTGGTTTTCTCGTTTATGGATGTCTGATGCTCTACTTTTCGTGTTTTCAGGATTATCTGCTTGTCGAGTATTATGTATTCGAATCCCAGCATGTTGGATAGCTGGGTCATCACGTTTTCGAGGCTTTTCTGGCGGATCTTGATGTCGAGCCTCAGCTGGTCGTCTATCTGGCTGCTGTTATATACAAACAGCAGCCCGCTCTTATCCGTGATGTCGTCAAGGATCTGGCGCAGGCTGCTGTCGTGGTGTGATATGTCTATGAGAGTAGCGTTGCCGCCTGTCTGGCCGCAAACAGGCTCAGTAAGCTGCAAAATCAATATGGCGATGGCCGTGATTATTGCAATGGCTTTTTCTCTCATTATCTGTTACTTTCCTATGGTGTAGATGCCGTCGTCCTGTCGTGTAATGCTGAGGTCGAGTGCTTGTTCCAGTATCGAGAATATCGACTGGAGGTCCTGATTGTCGAATACTCCGGTTACAGTGGCGTTGGCTATCTCCTGGTCGGCAAATTTGTATTTGAATTCGTATACTTTGCTCAGCTGATACATAATATCGTTCATTGAGCTTCCGCTGAAATCAAATTTGCGGAGTTTCCAGGCAATGTTGTTGAAGTTGCTTACCTCGCGTACTTCCATCTGGCCGTTTTTGTGGCATATCAGCTGATGGCCTATTGTAAGGTCCTTGACTGACTGCTGGCTGATGCGGGATTTTACTTCCACATTGCCCGAGGTTACTGTTACGGTGGTGGCGTCGCTTGATTCGCATACGTCGAACGATGTGCCGTGCACTGTAACTGTGATGTCCTGTGTGTTGATCTGGAAAGTACGCGCGGGGTTTTTCTCCACGTCGAAGTATGCTTCGCCGCAAAGCTCCACTATGTATTCTCCGTTGCCTCTGTTGTCCGTGCACTGTACGGAGCTGTTTTTGTTGAGGCTTATATGTGTGGATGTCTCCACTGTGGCTTCTATTGTCCTGTCGGCTGAGGCGTATTTTTCAGCTTTGGGCTGGCTGAGGCTTGTGTAGGCCAATATACCCGCTCCCAATAGGATTACTATCGAAGCCGCCACCTTCCATAACTTTTTCAGGCTGAATATCTTTGGCTCATGGATGCCGGCTGTTGCCCTGAATCTGCTCCATTCGGCATTGATATCAATATCCAGCAGTCTGATATCCGATATGTCAGGTATCTCGTTGCTTTTGTCTCGGTTCATTTGGTTTCAAAGATTTAGTTCTACGTTGATAATAGCAAAATAATAGTAAGCAATTATTTTATATGCAAAAATCATACATTATTTTGAATAATAACACTTATTGCGGCCATTACCCTAATAAATAATGCAATTTTTTTGCAAATTTATTTCTCTTTTCCGTATATTTTCAGTCTCAGAGCCTTTAGAGCTGATGTGATGTGGGCTTCCACAGTCTTTACCGATATGTTCAGCTGTTCGGCTATCTTGCCGTTTGTGAGTTTCTCGTAACGGCTCATTATGAATACTCTCCTTATTTTTTCAGGGAGATTGTTGATGGTTTCGGTGATGGCCGATTCCAGTTCCGCCGCCCTAATCTCCGAATCGGCCTCTATGTTGTCGGTCTCGGTGAGCGGAAGGTCCTCATTTGATGTGAATTTCTTGTTGTCGCGTATGTAGTTGATAGATAGGTTGTGAGATATCTTGTATATGAGTGCGGGAATGTTGCTGCCTTCGGGAATGGCGTCGCGTTTTTCCCACACCTTCAGGAAAGCCCTGTGCGCTATGTCCTTGGCCTCGTCCACATCATTGAGGAAGTGGTTGCAGTAGGAGGTGATGGCAACGAAGTATTTCTTGAATATCACCTCGAAGTCTTTCTCTGTGATTCCCATTTTTATTCGTTAAACTTATATTATAAGACGTGGCATTGCCGCGTCTCTACATTTCTCAATGTGTTGTTGTAGAGATGCGGCCTTGCCACGTTTCGTGGTTTAAAGCTTTCCACTAATAATGTACCGGACGGAAGCCGAAGATCTGTCGAACTTCCTGAACGGTTTTCTGAGCCTGTACTCTTGCCTTCTCGGCGCCCAGGCGTGCCACCTTCTCAAGGTAGTCGACGTCGTTGTAGATATCGTTGATGCGCTCGCGGATTGGGGTCACCACTTTTATAATGTCTTCGGCCAGCTGCTTCTTCATGTCGCCATAGCGGATAGAGCAGTCGTTCCATGCGGCGTCGAAATGCTCTATGGTGCTCTTGTCGGATACCAGGTCCATTATGGTGAAGAGGTTCTGGATCACCTCAGGCTTCTGGCTGTTTGGCTCTGTTGGGCCTGAGTCGGTAACTGCCTTCATCACCTTCTTGCGGATGTCCTTGTCGCTGTCGAGCAGGTATACGCAGTTGCCCTCGCTCTTACCCATCTTGCCAGAACCGTCGAGGCCGGGAACTTTTACGAGCTTGTCGCCGAAAGAGAATGCCTTTGGCTCCTTGAAATACTCAACGCCATACATGTTGTTGAATCTGCGGGCAAACTTGCATGTCATCTCTAGGTGCTGCTCCTGATCCTTGCCTACAGGCACGAGGTCGGCCTTCTGGATAAGGATGTCGCATGCCATGAGCACGGCGTAGGTGAGCAGGCCGGCATTTACGTTGTCGGGGTTCTGTCGTGCCTTGTCCTTGAAAGATACCACACGCTCCAGCTCGCCGATGTAGGCGTTCATGTTCATGAGCATGTAGAACTCGGCAGTCTCGAAGAGGTCGCTCTGCACGTAGAGGGTGCATTTCTCGGGATCGAGGCCGGCTGCTATGTATTGGCTGAGGATTTTTCTTACGTTACGCTGAATGTCGTCTGGATGAGGATGTGTGGTAAGAGAATGGTAGTCAGCTACAAAGAAGAAACAGTTGTAGTCGTCCTGCATTCTTACGAAATTCCTCAAAGCTCCGAAATAGTTGCCAAGGTGGAGGTCACCTGTTGGGCGTATTCCGCTTAATACTGTCTGCATTTTGATATGTTTTTTGTGTTAGTACCTTATTAATAATAGGTGCAAAGTTATAACATTTTTTTAGATTAAAGATAACTATTGATTTATTATTACACTTTTTTAATGTCAGTCTTTGTCCCTGACATCATTTTATGATTGTAATTTGTAAAATTAATGTTGTGGAAAACACCGAACATTAAGCATATATTAAAAAAATGAAAAAAAAGTGTCAAAAAATTTTGCCGGAGAAAATAATTATTCATAATTTTAGGAGACCAAAAAATGTATAATATAGCGGACAGCTAAATCACAAAATATTATGAACTTAATCAAAAGAATAATATTTGCAGCGCTCATGTTTATCATGGCGAATGTATCAGTGGCAATGGCTCAGGAGGAGCAACAGGAAAAGAAATTCAATCCTGGAGAGTTTATCCTTCACCATGTGGGCGATGCGTATGAGTGGCACATGGCCACCATAGGCGATTTTCATCTCACATTGCCCTTGCCTTGCATTCTCTACAGCCAGACATCAGGTTTCCACATATTCAGCTCCAGCAATTTCCATCATGGAGAGGCCGAATATCAGGGATTCCGTATCAGCGAGTCGGAAAAATATGAGGGCAAGATTGTGGAGATCGTAAACGGCGAGGAGGTTCGCCCATGGGACTTCTCCATCACCAAGAATGTGGCCGCCATATTCGTAAGCATGATTGTTATATGCCTTATATTTATAGGCCTCCGCAAGCATTACGAGAAAAACGTTGGCCGTGCGCCCAAGGGCCTCTGGAATGGCGTGGAGATGCTCGTGATGACAGTGAGGGACGATATAGCATACGCATCGCTCGGCAAGAAATACGGCGACAGATACATGCCGTTTCTGATGACGGTGTTCTTCTTCATCTTCATCAACAACCTTCTCGGTCTTATTCCTTTCTTCCCCGGTGGAGCCAACGTTACCGGTAATATCGCGGTAACATGCGTGCTTGCATTGTTCACATTCGTGATTACCACATTCTCGGGCAACAAGCATTACTGGGTAGATATATTCTGGCCGCACGGCGTGCCTGTATGGCTCAAGTGCCCTCCCATCATTCCTCTCGTGGAGCTCATGGGTGTGTTCACCAAGCCTATAGTGCTCATGGTTCGTCTGTTTGCCAATATCACCGCGGGCCACATCATTGCGCTTGCGTTCTATTCGCTGATCTTTATATTTGGTGCCAATTCGCCTACCGCAGGATATGGCGTAGCATCGTTCTCCATAGTGTTCACAATATTTATGTCGGTACTGGAGCTCTTGGTAGCCTTTATCCAGGCATACGTATTTACCCTGCTTACAGCCATCTACTTCAGCCTTGCAGTAGGCGGTGGCGAGGAGCATGAGGCCGTGGAGCACAATGCGGCAGAGGCCAAGTAGCTGATATGTAAACAATAAATTTAATTAATAATTAAAACAGTTCAGATTATGACATTAATGACTATTTTAAATGCATTATTGCAGGCCGGTGTTGATGCCGAGGCCGTATCTACATTGGGTGTTATGGGCGCTGGTATTGGCGCTGGTTTGGCCGTTCTCGGTGCCGGTCTCGGTATCGGTAAGATTGGCTCTTCAGCAATGGAGGCTATCGCACGTCAGCCTGAATCTGTAGGTGATATCCGTTCCAGCATGATTATCGCAGCCGCTCTCGTTGAGGGTGTTGCCCTCTTCGCTGTGGTATGCTGTCTGTTGGTAATGGTATAATAGCCCTTGCTGGTATCAGCAGAAAAAACTTTGTTTCATCATCAGGCCGCAATGCGGTTGGCAACGGGCCTGATGACTGAGACGGAGGTTTTTCATTTATTATTTTAATTCATTAATTGCAGTAAAGATATGAATTTAGTAACCCCGGAATTTGGACTTCTGTTTTGGATGCTGGTATCGTTCGGCATTCTGCTGTTTCTGCTCGCTAAGTTCGCGTGGAAACCTATCATGAAGATGCTTAAGGACCGTGAGGACGATATCAACAAGTCCCTCGACCAGGCCCAGGCCGCCAAGGCCGAGATGGCCAAGCTCACTGCCCAGAACGAGGCTGTCATGAAGGAGGCACGTGCAGAGCGCGAGGCCATGCTCCGCGAGGCCAAGGCTACCAAGGACCAGATTGTAGCTGAGGCCCAGTCTGTTGCCAAAGCCGAAGCCGACAAGATTATCTTGGCAGCACGCCAGGAGATTGCGGCCGAGAAAGAGGCTGCTATGGCTGAGATTTCCGGCAAGGTTGCCGAACTCTCAGTAGAGATTGCCGAGAAGATTCTCCGCAAGGAGCTCAGCTCGGATATCAAGCAGGGCACTTATGTGAACGACCTTGTTAAAAACATTACTCTCAACTAACCGGATAATCTATACACACTATGAACGATAGCAAGATATCGGTAAGATATGCAAAGGCATTGCTTCAGACGGCTATAGAGCAGAAATGCGAGGACGTGGTGAAAGGTGATGTGGAGAATCTCAGGGATTGCATCGCTCAGTCCAATGAGCTGAAGGCTGTATTGGAGAGCCCTGTAATCAACGACGCCAAGAAGCTGGAGATTTTCGATTCGCTGTTTGCCGCAAGTTTCTGCAAGCTCTCGATGGATTTTCTGAAGGTGCTCGTAAAAAACAAGCGTGAGAATTACCTCAAGATTATCTGTCTCGATTATCTGGAGTTCTACGCCAAGCACAAGAATATCCGCCGAGTAAAGGTGACTTCTGCTGTCAGCATTTCAGCTGATATAGAGGCCAAGGTTAAGGAGTTGGCCGGTGCCGGTGCTTCTGCTGTGGAGCTTACACCGGAGGTAAATCCCGATATCATTGGCGGTCTTATAGTGCAGATCGACGACAAGGTTTACGACGCAAGCGTGAAAACTCAGCTTGCCAAGATAAAGGAAAATTTAAAGTAAAATACTAAATACTCAGAACTATGGCTTCAATAAAAGCGGGTGAAGTATCAGAGATTATCAAGCGCCAGCTGCAGGGTATTGATACAGCCGTCTCGTTCAACGAGGTAGGCTCGGTACTCCAGGTGGCAGACGGTACTGCGCTCATCTACGGATTGAGCAACGTACAGGCCGGCGAGATGATCGAGTTCGAGAATGGCGTTAAGGGTATCGTCCTCAACCTCGAGGAGGATAACGTTGGTGCTGTGCTTCTCGGCTCTTCCGATGGTATCCACGAGGGTACTCAAGTGAAGCGCACATCAAAGATCGCCTCTATTAATGTAGGCGAGGGTTTGCTTGGCCGTGTGGTAAATACACTGGGCGAGCCTCTCGACGGCAAGGGCGAGATTACTGGCGAGCTTTACAATATGCCTCTGGAGCGCAAGGCTCCTGGCGTACTGTTCCGTCAGCCGGTAAAAGAGCCACTCCAGACTGGTATCAAGGCTATCGACGCTATGATTCCTATCGGACGTGGTCAGCGTGAGCTTATCATCGGCGACCGTCAGACTGGTAAGTCTGCTATCGCTATCGATACTATCATCAATCAGAAAGAATTCTACGACAAAGGAAACCCTGTTTACTGTATCTATGTTGCAATAGGTCAGAAGGGTTCCACAGTTGCATCCATCGCCAAGACTTTGGAGGAGAAGGGCGCAATGCCTTATACAGTTATCGTATCGGCTTCGGCATCGGATCCTGCCGCATTGCAGTACTACGCTCCATACGCGGGTGCCGCCATCGGCGAGTTTTTCCGCGATACCGGCCGTGCCGCGCTCATCGTTTATGACGACCTCAGCAAGCAGGCCGTCAGCTACCGTGAGGTGTCGTTGCTCCTTCGCCGTCCACCAGGACGTGAGGCTTACCCTGGCGATGTATTCTACCTGCACTCTCGTCTTCTGGAGAGAGCCGCCAAGATCATCAGCAATGATGAGGTGGCCCGTCAGATGAACGATGTTCCTGAGTCTATCAAGCACCTCGTTAAGGGTGGCGGTTCGCTTACCGCTCTGCCTATCATCGAGACTCAGGC
>JAZUEG010000191.1:0-2034 GCA_045640025.1 Bacteroidales bacterium | reverse complement strand
TCCATCATCATCAGGCAGTCGTCGAAATCGCGCTTGGCATCATCAAACTGCGACAAGTGCTGCTTGGCCACAGCTATCCAGTACTGGCAGTCGGAGGCCACCTGCATCGCAAAATCCTGCGCGTCGGTCAGGTGCCGCACGGCCATCTTGTCGTGTCCGGTATGCAGCTCGCAAATTCCGGCGCGGTATAGCAGCGGAGCGCATATATCATTCACCTCCAGAGCCTTGGCGTAATATTCGCCGGCCACGAAATAGGCTCCTTCCTTGCCCTTCTTGTAATACTTGTTGCCCTTTTTCACGGATTTCCAGGCTTCCTTGGATGCCGAAAAATCCTTCTTGCTCACCTTGGGCTTCTCCTGAGCAGTGGCCGCCGCGGGCGCCATCAGCACCATCAGCACCACCAGCATTATTATGGTTTTTCTCATTTGCGGTTATATGTTTTTTTTCAGCTGATAGCGTGTATTATGTTCTGTATCAGCTGATACGGGTATTATGTCTCGCCATCAGCTGATAGCGTGTATTTTGTTCTGTATCAGCTGATACGGTTATTATATTTCGCCATCAGCTGGCTACTTGATGATATACTTGCGGCGCTGGTCGTTGAGGTAGTTGGCCATTTTCTTGTCCTTCTCGGCCAGGGAGAGCTTCATCTGGAGCTCGCGGGCATTGCCGCGGTTGTAGTATGCCGAGTAATTGTAGCCGTCGAGCTGGATGGCCTTGGTGAACTGGGTCTCGGCCTCGGTGTATTTTTTCTGGCCCATAAGCATCACGCCTATATTAATATAGGTGTCGGGGTTTTGCGGCTGGAGCTCTATGCACGCGTTGAAATCGGCCATGGCCTTCTGATACTTGCCCCAGCGGCCGTACATCTTGCCACGGGCGTTCAGGAATGGGAAATCGTCCTCGCCCTCCGATGCCTGAATGGCGTATGTGATATCCTGGATGGCGGCGCTGAAATTTCCCATGTTGGCCCGGGCATCGGCGCGCAGCAGATACACGTAATATGCGTTTGGCATTATCTCGAGGGCGGTATTGTAGTCGTCGAGGGCGGCCTTGTAGTTGCCGGTGCGCACGTGCACGGTGGCGCGGTCGCAGTATGCCTGGGCAAAACGCGAATTGGCCTTGATGGCGTCGTCGTAGCTCTTGCGGGCCTCGCTGAGCTTGCCCATCCTGAAATATATGTATCCGTAATAATACCTGATGGCCGTGGGGCTGTATCCGAGTTTTTCGGCGCGGGCTATCGACTTGAGGGCCTCATCGTAATACGTAAGGCGGGCCAGGGCTATGGCGCGGCCCAGATGGTAATGCGGCTTGTTGGGATTTACGGCTATGGCGTTGTCGAAATCCTCCACGGCGGCCTGGTTGATAAACTCGTGGAGCTCCATCACGCCGCGGTTGTAGAGCGCCTTGTCGAACGAGGGATTGGCGTCTATGGCGTCGGAAAAATCCATGAGCGCCTTGGTGTAGCGGCCCTCGCCAAAATCGGTAAGTCCCTGATTGTAACTGAGTGCGGCCTCCTGTCCTGCCACCACCACAAGAGTGCTGGCTGTATCTATCTGCGCCATTAGCTGCCCAAAAGACACTCCCAGCAATGTAAACGTAAGTAATATTTTAGCTAAAAATCTCATACTTATTTATATACTATTTGTAATCCAGAAAGCAAATATAAGCAAAGTTTTTTTAATAATGATGATAAACAGGCAAAAAAAACGCACTTCCCTATGCCAGGCATAGAAAAGTGCGTTTATTAGAAATTATATCGGAAAACTATTTCTCCTTGATAGAGAATTAGTTGTTCTCAGGACGGAGCTGACGAACTGTAACGGCTGTCTGCCACATCTCGCTCTCGCGGAGAGCCTTGAGCTCCTTCTCGAGACCGTCGCGGTAGTCAGGCTTAGAGTTGCTGTCGATAGAGATCTGAGCCTCGTTGCCGGTCTTAACAGAGTAGTAGAGCCACTGGAGAACAGGCTTAACAGCATCGTGGAAGCGTGGGAACCAGTCGAGGGCACCGCGCTGTGCTGTGGTAGAGCAGTT
>JAZUEG010000190.1:0-11042 GCA_045640025.1 Bacteroidales bacterium | reverse complement strand
GGTGGGAAGAGTAGTATTTCTCCCTGGTTGTATTCTTTATATACTTGTCTTGCCATATTATCTTTCTATTTTTCAGAAAGATAATAATTTTTTTTGATATAAAAAAGGCTGTCGCAAAAAAAACTTTTTGGACAGCCCCGAGGTGGATTGGATGATTGTGCGGATTTTGTATTATGGACAATTCCGGGCCGACACACGGGTCGGCCCCTACGATGGTTCTTGTTATAGAAAACGGCGGGCACACGGGCCCGCCGGGACAGATTATAAAAACCTGTGAAAAATATTCACGGATTTTTCTTGGAGAAAAATATAGATTTTTGCTTATATTTGTGTTGTAAATCAATTTATCTAAACTATGCCTACACTTCGTTTATTCAGAAACGGTCACGAGATAAAATCCGATAGGGAAATTGCGGATTTGTTCAAGACCAAATCCCAAGTGGCGGAAATAAAAGTAAATTATTTCCACGACAAAATGCATTTTGAAAATATCGAAACTCTCTCTCAACTTAAGGAGGCGACTCTGAAAAACTATTTCTATTGCTCTTGCTTCGAGATAGACATTACCTCGGCGACGAATGAGGAAGTTACACTTGTGGCGTTGAAAGTGGAGTGAGAAAGTGTGAAAAATATTCTCGGAAATTATTTGTTAAAAATATCAAAATGATATACCTTTGCAACGCAAAAATCAATTTTTTTAGTCAAAGATTGATTTTGTATAAGGTCATAAGACGACAATAAATACATACTAAAAATATTTAAAGCATTAGCTTTTATTCTGTTATATCAAAAGTTTGCCGACTAAAGATACAAAAACAGGAATAATGGTTAATGCCCGTGCTCTATGTGCGGGCTTAACTTCTCTGTTTTTGTAGGTACGGCAAACACCTTGATATAACGGGAAGATTTAAGCCCGCTTTATATTTTAAGTTGTTTGGAGTCAAATTTAAATATTAATATAGTATGAAAGTTGTTTCTAAAATCTTATTAGCAATCTCAATTGTTTTGCTAATATCTTCTTGCTCAAGCAACAGCAAGGAAGAACTTCAGTACTTTTCTTTCAAGGTTTCCCAAAGTGACAAATGGGGTATCATTGATGGAAAGGGTAATGTTGTAGTGGAGGATGAGTTCTCTAATCAGCCTCTGATTGTTAAGGAAGGGATGTTTTTCGTCCCAAACGATGAGGGTTTGTTGTACCTGTATTCAATCGATCAGCCAACCAAGGAAATTGATGTCAATTTCAAGCAGGCTTATGCATTTAGCGATGGTGTTGCTCCTACTGTTCGAAAGGGAGAGAACATAAAGTTTATAGACAAAAAGGGAAATGTGGTTTTCGAACTCTCCCCTGAATACATACAGGCTACTCCTTCTGGTTTTTGTTGGACCATTTTGAAGAAAGAGACAGATTCTACAACCATTGACGTTTGTGTCAATAACAAAGGAGTTTTTTTCGAACCTAAAAAATATCAGTTGGATAGGGTTGTGGCAGACAACGTCTTTCTAGCCAAGAAAGGAGAAAAAGTGTATCTGATCAATTCGAAAGAGGAAGAATTATTCGATTTTTCAGAAACCTCAGGTAATACCTCTCTGATTTCATTTACTGAGGATTTAAAGTATTACACCTACAAGGACGGCGAGTTTTATGGTCTTAAGACTATCAACGGAGATGTGGTTGTTAGGGCCAAATATAAGGTTCTGAATTTTTCCGATAAGTATGTAATCTTTTCTTCTGATTTTAACTATTATGGTATAATGAATTTGGAAGGTGAGATTCTTATCAAGGAGAAATACAAGCGTATATTCAGCATAAAGAATAATATGTTTGTTGCAGGTAAGGATTCTTATGACGAATGTGGTCTTTTGACAATGGATGAGGACAAATTGCTCAAGTTCGAATATTCAAGTCTTTCTCCAATATCAGGAACTGACTATTTCGTTGCGGAGAAGAAAGGCGACAAGTCTATATACATAATTAATAAAGATGGTGAGCCTATCTCAAAAAAGGCAGAGTTTTGCAAATTGGAGGTTGTTTCTGTGAATGCTTTTGATAATTTTGTTATAGAGTCTGACTATTTTGACGTTCAGGGGGTATTGAAATCCTTGTTGGAGCCCAACGACGACAGGAATGTCCTGAATATGTATGGATTCAAGGACAAGACCCCTAAGGATGTGGCCCAAGATCAAAATGTAGATTATTTTGATTATGATGACATTTTGTATTCGCAGACAAAAAAAATGTATGGTTTGCCTTATCAAAATTTGAAGAATACAGATTGGAACATTGAGTTTATGTCTGCATATAATGAGTATCTGGACTATTATTGTTCTGACGATGATGGAGAAGACGAGGGCTGTGTTTTGAGTTCTACTCAGAAATGTCAAGAAGTACAGATTATTGGTACCTTGGCTCATAAAAACAGAAAACATTTTACTGATTTGATTGACGGGGTCGAGTCGTATTTAACCAACAATGGATTTAAACTTGTTGGAAATAATACATTCTCAAATTCAGATTGGACAATTACTTACAAGTATAGCAGTAAGGATTTTCAAATCGGTTTTTGGATTACTCCCCAAGGCAAATAACGATAAACTAAACTACTAAATTCTACCTCCCGAGAATCTTGAATTTTTTTTAGGTTTTCGGGAGGTTTTACTTTCCTGATTAAATTAGCAAAAAACTTGCAAAGTTATGAAATTGTATCTATCTTTGTGACGCTAGTACTTGCAAAGCCTCTTAACAATGCTCAAATTCGCGAGTCGATTACCTGCCTGTTGAGAATACGGGCAGGATTTTTTTTGAAAAAAAACTTACTTTATAAGGTAATTTTTATTATATTTGCGTCGTAAACCAATTAATTTATTATGCAATGAGAAATGCAAAGATACAATCTGTAATGCAGACTGAGAAGGCTGGTCTGTTTTCTATTTGTTTTGAGGGCGAGAGTTATTCTGAGTTTGAGAAATTTATCCTTAAATATCAGGACAATGCTACTTTAAGCAAGGATTTGCAAGTAATTCTTGTGGCCGTTAGACGAATGATTGAGACTTCTGGGTTCTTGGAGCGATATTTCAGACCAGAGGGCAAAATGAGAGATAATGTCTGCGCTTTGCCTATACAATCCAATAAACTTAGGTTGTATTGTCTGCGTCTTTCTGATTCAGTTCTTATAGCAGGGAACGGAGGTGTTAAGGATACTAAAACATATAATGAGAACAGTGAATTGTGTGGCTATGTCATTACTCTTCAGAAACTTGATGAGTTGATTAAACTTGCAGTAAAGAAAGGCGATATTACAATCGAAGAAACCACCATTGAGGGTAGCGACAATTTAATTTTTGAACTATGACACCAACCAATTCTACAATATTTCAATCAGCCTTGGATTCGATTCCTGAGGAAGTGAATATCCAGGTGAACTTGTCGTTTGACATTGCCGACAAGATTGCGGAGATTCTGTCGAGACAAAATATGACTCAACGTGATTTCGCAAAGAAAATCAAGCGGTCGGAGGCTGAGGTTTCTCGCTGGCTTAGCGGTACGCATAATTTCACGTTGTCAACAATCGCAAAAATCTCTGCGGTATTGGGAGAAAAAATTGTACGAGTATAATCTCCTCCTCTATGCCCACCCTCGCTCCCATAATAATCTCGGCAAGCAGAAGCACTGATATCCCTGCCTTTTACCCCAAGTGGTTTTTCAACCGTCTTGAGGCGGGGTATTGTGTTTGGACCAATCCGTTTAATCAGAAGAAAACCAAAGTCTCCTTCGTCAACTGCAAGGCCATTGTTTTCTGGACCAAGAATCCGAAACAAATGATTCCTTATTTGGACGAACTGGATAAACGTGGTCTGCATTATTATTTTCAGTTTACGCTAAATGATTACGTGACGGAGGGGTTTGAGCCTAATGTTCCGAGTCTGGCGGAGAGGGTCGAGACTTTCAAGACGCTGTCGGAAAGGATTGGAAAGGAGCGTGTGATTTGGAGGTTCGATCCGCTGATTGTAACGCCTGGCAAGACAGTCAGGGACTTGTGCGCCAAGGTCTGGAAGGTTGGAAATATGCTGAAAGGATTCACCGACAAACTTGTTTTCAGTTTTGTGGATGTGGCTGGTTACAAGAAAGTTCAGAACAATTTCATCAAGGAGACTAATCTTTTTTCGAGGGAGAATATTGAGAGCGCCGAGCCGTCGGACAAACAGAAAATCGAGATTGTTGAGAACCTTGTGAAATGTCGCGACGAGTGGAAACAGCAGGGCTGGAATATCAGCCTCGCCACCTGCGCCGAGGGCATTGATTTGGAGAAATACGGCATTGAGCACAACCGTTGCATTGACGGCGAACTTATGAAACGTGTTTTTGCCGACGATGAGGATTTCGTCTATTACCTCAATTATGGCAAACTGCCCGAGAAAAATCTTTTCGGCGACGCGTTGCCCGATCACAAGGCCAAATCCAAAACCGCCGAGCAACTCAAGGACAAAGGTCAGCGCAAAATCTGTGGCTGTATGGTGAGCAAGGATATCGGAATGTACAACACCTGCCGACATTTTTGCGTGTATTGCTACGCCAACACCAGCCGTGATATTGTGGCAAGGAACGAGACCAAACACGATGACGATGGCGAGAGCATAATTTGATGGGAAATATTCGGATTCTTGTTCCCTAACTCACTTTTTTTACCACTTAGGGAACGGAAATCGGGATTCTTGTTCCTTAACTCGTTTTTTTGGGTAGTTAGGGAACGGGAATCCGAAGATTTGTTGTTGTCACACCCATAAAAAACAATAAAAATATTTTTCCCTTCCCTATACCGAAAAATAAAAAAACTTTTTTATCTTTGCGGTGTTGTTTTTGGGGTGCTGACGGATGGAGGCTGAGATTATACCCATAGAACCTGCGCAGGTAATGCTGTGAAGGGATTCCTTTCTTGTTTGACACCGCATTGATGACATTGTTATTTTACTCTTATTGTTCACTTTTAAAAAATACTATGCAAAAATGAAAATTACCGTTAATTCCAATGAGGTTGATACTCAGGCCGTTAATGTTTCGCAATTGGTTGCGGAACTGGGTTTTGGAGATACCAAGATTGCGCTGGCTATCAACAACAAGATGGTTCCCAAGGCTGAGTGGGACAGTACCGATATTGCTGAGGGTCAGAATATTATCATCATTAAAGCGGTTTGCGGAGGATGATACAGTTTATAATGCACCACAACGACCGCTTTTCGTACCTCGATTCGGCGCGCCTGGCTCTGGAGGGCGGTTGCAAGTGGATTCAGTTGAGAATGAAGGAAGCCTCTGATGCCGAGATAGTTGCCTGCGGCAAGGAGGTCTCAGCCCTATGCAAAAAATACGGCGCTACCTTCATCGTCGATGACCACGTGGAAATCGCGAAGGCCGTGGGAGCGGATGGCGTGCACCTCGGAAAGAATGATATGCCCATATCAGAGGCCCGCAAAATCTTGGGCGACAAGTACATAATTGGCGGTACTGCAAATACTTACGCTGATGTGGAGAATCATTACCGAAACGGCGCAAACTATATCGGTTGTGGTCCGTTCAGATTCACCACCACAAAGAAGAACCTGAGTCCGATTTTGGGGCTCGACGGATATTCCGATGTCGTCAGCCAAATGAAAAAAAACGGCATAGACATTCCCATAGTGGCCATTGGAGGTATCACAGAGGCTGATATCCCCGCTGTGAAGGCTACCGGAGTTACGGGAATCGCGCTTTCGGGTGAGGTGCTGAACGCAAAAGATCCCGTGGAAAAAATGAAAACAATTCTTAAACTTCTAAAATAATGGACAAATTGATTATAGGCGGACGCGGGTTTAACTCTCGTCTCTTCTTGGGCACTGGCAAGTTCAATTCCAATGCACTTATGGCCGAGTCTATCAAGGCTTCTGGCACTGAGATGGTTACTGTTGCTATGAAGCGCGTGGAACTCGGCGACAAGAGCGACGACCTCCTCAACAGTATCGTTAAGGACAAGAACATTCAGTTGCTCCCCAATACCTCGGGCGTGCGCAATGCCGAGGAGGCTGTTTTCGCCGCTCAGATGAGCCGTGAGGCTTTCGGCACCAACTGGCTGAAACTCGAGATTCATCCCGATCCAAGATATCTTCTTCCTGATACTGTTGAGACTCTGAAGGCCACCGAGCAACTCGTGAAGATGGGTTTTGTGGTGTTGCCATATTGTCAGGCCGACCCTGTGCTCTGCAAGCAGTTGGAGGAGGTGGGCGCCGCCGCTGTAATGCCTCTCGGTGCTCCTATCGGAACTAACCGCGGTCTCAGAACTATCGATTTCCTGAAAATCATCATCGAGCAGGCCAATGTTCCTGTGGTTGTTGACGCAGGTATCGGTGCGCCCTCTCACGCCGCCCAGGCTATGGAACTCGGCGCCTCGGCTTGCTTGGTAAACACAGCAATTGCCGTGGCTGGCGATCCCGTGAAGATGGCCGTTGCCTTCAAGAATGCCGTGGAGTGCGGTCGTATGGCCTACGAGGCAGGTCTGGGCTCAGTATCAGAGAATTCCGTTGCTGAGGCTTCGTCACCACTTACAAGTTTCTTGGGTTAATTTCGGCAGACCGCCTAACGGCGTTCTGATTTTTTTCAACAAAAATTAAAACGAATTGTAACGAATGAAAAAGAATTCTTAGACATAAATTACCACGAATTAACATAAATTCATCATAAATTTCTTTAAGAGTAATTTTTGAAAAATTCGTGTCAATTTATGATAATTTATGTAAAAAAAATTCCGTCGTAGGCGTAAGACGATAATTTGTGTAAAAATGCATTCGTTTTTCATTCGTTCTAATTCGTTTTAATTTTTGTTTAAAAACATAAAGCCACCGCAGGTGGCGAAAATTGATGTAAAAAATGTTTTACGACGAGATAAAGAAGATTTCTTGGGACGAGGTTACCGAGAAGATTTATTCAAAGACCGATAATGACGTAAGGCGCGCTTTGGCCAAGGACCGTTGCGATGTGGAGGATTTTATGGCGATGATTTCGCCCGCCGCCGAGCCTTACCTCGAGCAGATGGCTCAACTATCCAGAAAATACACTCTGGAGCGTTTCGGAAAAACAATCTCAATGTTTATTCCGCTCTATATAACCAACTCTTGCACAAATAGTTGCGTTTACTGCGGTTTCCATATTCAGAACAAGATGGCGCGCACTATCCTCACTCCCGAGCAGATTGAGGACGAGTACAAGGCTATCAAGAAGATTGCGCCTTTCGAGAATATCCTCCTCGTAACGGGCGAGAATCCCGCCAAGGCAAATGTTGACTACATTGCCAAGGCCCTCGACATTGCCAAGCCATATTTCAGCAACCTGAAGATTGAGGTAATGCCTTTGTCGGCAGAGGATTACGCCAAGTTGGTTGGTCACGGACTCAATGGCGTTATCTGTTTCCAGGAGACATATTGCGAGCGCGATTACAAGACTTTCCACCCTCACGGAATGAAATCCAACTACGAGTGGCGCGTCAACGGTTTCGACCGTATGGGTCAGGCTGGAGTCCACTCTATCGGAATGGGCGTCCTGATTGGTCTTGAGAAGGAGTTCCGCACCGATATCACGATGATGGCCTACCACCTCAGATACCTTGAGAAGCATTACTGGAAGACCAAGTATTCTATCAACTTCCCACGTATGCGACCCGCTGAGAATGAGGGTTTTCAGCCTAATGTGATTATGACCGACAAGCAGTTGGCGCAGGTGACTTTCGCGATGAGAATTTTTGACCACGACGTTGATATCTCTTATTCGACCCGTGAGCCAGCCTTCATCCGCGACAATATGGCAACCCTCGGCGTAACCACTATGAGCGCCCAAAGCAAGACAAATCCAGGAGGCTATTACACTTATCCTCAGGCTCTTGACCAGTTTACAGTAAACGACGAGCGCACCGCCGACGAGATAATGGCCACCCTGAAGAAACTCGGCCGCGAGCCAGTCTGGAAGGATTGGGACGCAAGTTTCGATTTGATGAAATTCTAAATTATTTTTGCACAGATAACACAGAACACACAGATTTTTCACAGATTATTTTTTATAAAATCAGTGTTGTATCTGTGTCATCTGTGTCATCTGTGCGTTATTTTTTTTATTTATGGATACTTCACGTTATCACAGGCAGTTGATTCTGCCACAAATTGGCCCTGAGGGGCAGGAGAAGTTGGCCAAGGCCAAGGTGTTGCTGATTGGCGTTGGAGGTTTGGGATCGCCGATTTCGATGTATCTTACTGGCGCTGGTGTGGGCAAACTCGGCATTGTGGATTGCGACGTTGTTAGCCTCAACAATCTGCCCCGTCAGGTGCTCTATACCGAAAATCAGATAGGTTTGCCGAAAGTTTTCTGCGCCGCCGAGCGTCTCCGTGCTATGAATCCCGAAATCGAGATTGTGCCTTACAACCTGAGAATCACCGTCGACAATGCCCGTGAGATTTTCGCCGACTACGATATCATAGTGGACGGCGTGGATAATTTCGCCACCCGTTATCTCATCAGCGACATTTGTGCTGAGATGAAAAAGCCTTACGTTTTCGGCGCTATCAAGGGCCTTGAGGGAACGGTTTCGGTTTTCTGTGCCACCGACGGCGCGCCTACTTACCGCACTCTTTTCCCCGACGAGCAGGAAATGCTCTCAATGCCTCACCCAGGCAAGGAAATTCTCGGCACCACACCAGGCTTCACCGCAATGATTCAGGCCACCGAGGTCATAAAACTCATCTGCGGTTTCGGGGATAATCTCAAAAATAAGTTGCTAACATTCAGTCTGATGGATTATCAGGTGAATGTGATAGAGTTGTAGCGCATTGCCTCTGTGTCCCATAGTACTCCCGACGCCAAGGCGTCGTCGCACTATGGGTTAACGTATGCTTTGCTTGTCCCCTCCGGGGACTTTGGTTTGGGAACATAAATTATCAAAAATTGGTCAAAAATTAATCAAAAAATTTTCTCTGGATAGTAATTTTTGATTAATTCGTGGTAATTTTTGATAATTTTTGTTTTTTATCATAACGCCGAAGGCGCAAATTATATTTTTATGTTGTTGATAGTTATTACCGAGCCCGTGTTTTTTGATGGTGAGGCGGGGCTGATAAATTTGCTTTTTGAGCGGGGACTGCAACGTCTTCATCTGCGGAAGCCTGATAGCAACGAGGCTGATTTCGAGGGGCTTATCCAACAGATTGATTCCCATTTTTATGACCGTATCGTAATTCACGATCATCATCATCTGGCCGTTAAGTACAATCTTTTCGGCATTCATCTCAACCGCAGGAATTCTGTTGTTCCTGACGGTTTCGCAGGCTCAGTGTCGAGGTCGTTGCACACCGTTGAGGAGTTGGTTTCAGAGAAAGAGAAATACAACTACGTGACTCTCAGCCCGATTTTCGACAGCGTGAGCAAGGTGGGCTACAACTCGCAGTTTCCGCCAGAAGTACTAAATGATTTGCGCAACCGAAATCTCATCGACAGCCACGTAATCGCCCTCGGCGGAGTCACGGCCGAGAATATCGCCACGCTTCCGCAATACGGCTTCGGTGGCGCAATGGTACTCGGCGCGCTGTGGAATTTGAAGGACGACAGGGCGAGGTTTTTGGAGTATTTTGAGGGGTTAAAGGATTCTATCCAATACCTTATCTAATTGGCCTACATAATAGAAAGGTATGTTTATGAGTCTGAACTCCTTGCCTGTTGACGTTTTGATGTTGTCTATTGAATATGGATTGCTCCATACCCTTATCGCAAAATCCAGTTTTGATTTTTCCATAAACATATGAAGCGATTTCAGTTTGGCGTTGTGCCCTGATTTCACCTCAATTGGCACGAGCATTCCCTTATGGTTATATAGAAAATCCACCTCAGCCTCAGAACCGTTTACATTGTTGCGCCAATAACTGCGAGTGGCTGATACATTCTCATTTAATGTCAAAAGTTCTTGTGCCACAATATGTTCTGCAATTCGTCCACGCCATACGTCGTTGATGTCGTTTACGCTGAAAACGTCGCCCTGTACGCCTGAGGCATAGTTTACAAGACCTGTATCGAGCCACAGCAATTTTGGACGTCGGCGCATATTGGGCATTATGGGCAATTCGGTTTCCGACGAGGGGTAAACCAATTCCAAGAGCATTGCCTTCTGTATTGTTTGGAATGCCTCGCCCATTTCCCTTGATTTGTACGATGTTCCGCCAAAACCCTCAAATGATATGCTTTCCCCAGCCATTGCCCAGCCATTTGTGAGGATCGAGCGTATTACCTTTACCATTGTGGGTGATGATGTGTATTTTTCTACGTCGTCCTTATATGCCTGAACCAAAGTTTCGTAAATATCTGATACGGCAAGTATGTCGCGTTTTTTCGCGTATTTCACTATTGCGGATGGCATACCTCCTACAAGAGTGTATTCACGAAATAGTTTCATCACTCGGTCGTGTACTATCTCGTTGACTTCCTGTTGTTTAATATAGGGAATATCGAATGTTTGTCCTATTCCGTTCAAAAATTCTACAAAGGAGCAAGGTCTTACAGCCATATACTGAACACGGCCTACAGGAAATGATATTTTTCTAAGGTCGGCTATTGTTTCCAACAACGAACCAGCCACTATTACGTGGAAATTGTTTGCTTCCTCATAAAAATATCGTAGAATTGCTACGGCCTTTTGAGAGTTTTGTATCTCGTCGATGAAGATGAGCACATTTTTTTCTGTGTATTTTTGCTGTTTGAGCATAAAAATGGCTCTGATAAGTTCGAAAACATTATTGTATCTCTCAAAAAGTTCTCTGTCTGAATCTTTTTCAAGATTAAGATGGAGAAATACATTATATGTTTTGGCAAATTCGCACACCAAAGTTGTTTTGCCAACCTGACGTGCACCACGCAGAATAAGAGGCTTTCTGTAATCAGAATTTTTCCAATCTGAAAGACTCTGCAATGATTCTCTTTGTATTACGCTCATAATTAAAGATTTAGATTATTTATTGTAATATTTGTACGGTGCAAATATACAAAA
>JAZUEG010000189.1:0-4985 GCA_045640025.1 Bacteroidales bacterium | reverse complement strand
ATTTGTCCTTATGCATATGCAGTCGTTATTATATTGACTGCAAAGATATAATTTCAAATCCGTTCGGTCTTGCTATCTTTGTAACTTACTATATTACAATAATTTCAATGAACATTTAAAGTTTTTTAGTGGACACTAGTGATTTTTGATTACTTTTGTGCGAAGCGACGTTTTTCTCTTTTCGTTTAACTGAGGTTATTTATCTGCGGCGGGTCATTTTCAGGATGATATCGCCGGTAGTAAGTGAATTTACCACGTCCATGCCTTCCACCACTACGCCCACTGCCGAGGACGCTCCCTCCGAAACCGTATTAGCTGAAAGAGATATACACCACTGCGATGTGCTGGAATAATTGCGCGGAGTGGTGATGAGCGAAACCACGCCCTCGTCGGCGCCCACGGGATTCAGCTCCGATGGTATCATCATGGATTTGCTCTCGTCGAATCCCGAGAACGATCCGTAATTGCATACCATGCCGTAAGATTCGCGGGAAAATGATGAATTGTCGAAATAATGGTCGTCTACCAGTTTTATGAAACCGGCCACCGCCATTGGCGCTATCGATACATCGAGCTTGATGGAGAAATTGCCTTTGGCTGTAGCCACATCCACAAAACATGACGATGGAATGGTCTGGATGAAAGCCCAGTCGGGATCGTATGGGAGATTCTCGTCGGGCTGCGATACTGTGGCACCGGCCACGGTTTTTACGGCGTCCTTAAGTACGATGTAGGTATCTATCTCGCGCGGAAGCTCGCATTTCTCGGCCGCCTGATTCAGGAAATATGTGTTGCCGTATCGCTCGGCTATCTCGGGATGGCGGGCTATGGCCGATGCCGCGAGCGCCATCATGGATGTGTTTCCGTTGATTACGATATTCTTGAGCGCGATGGAGAAATCCTCCACCATCGACGACGAATCCATGTGGATCCTGGCGGCATTGGCCTTGAAATTGGGCATCTCGTACATCTCGATAAGGGTTTTTACTCCTTGGAGACGGATGTAGTCGTCGGGCGAATCGCTGATACACTGCTCCACAAATCCGAAGTTGGCGAAATCGCATGCCAGGGCGTGGAGAAGCGATGCCTTCTCAAAAGTATTTCTCGAGGCATTGAATCCCGACTGGATTCTGCTGGCGGCTTCCTGCTTGTTTCGGCTGAACCTGAGGGCGGCGGCTAATAGCTTGGATCTTGACTGCCAGTGCGATACATTGCGCGAGAGATCGAGATACAGCGACGAATCGGCCTCTATTCCTTTATTGAGCAGGAAATCGGCAGCTGATACAGAAACATTGCCGTCGTCCTGCAGGAGTGCGCTTATTACAGATTCCTTGGCGTCGAAATACGGATAGCTCTTGAGCGATGCAATGGCGGCGCAGATTACCCGCGCATCAGCTGACTGATCCTCCACGATGGATTTGGCGAGAGAGAAGGCCCTCTCGTTGTGGCAGTTGCCGAGGGCTTCCACGAGTTTCAGCTGAAGCCCCGGAATGGTGGCGGAATGATATGCGGAGATTATCGCGTCGGTATAGTTGGTGAGGTCGGCATCGCAGATGGCGAAATATTCGGCGGCTGTCATGCGTGCCTTCTCGTGGATGGTGCTGTCGGAGAGGTATTCCAGGGCTTTCTGCGAGAATCCCGAAGAATACAAGTGTCGGCTGGCGAGCCATACCATGCTGCGGCAGTGAGCTGATACCATTACGATATCGAAATGTGGAATATCAAGGGTATCGAGAATGTCAACGGTCTCGGGACCGCCGCATCGTGCCAGTGCCTCCATGGCCGAGGCCTTCATTTCGGTATTGGAACTGCGCATGAAGAATTCCAGAAGCGGTTTCTCGCTGCTTGAATGGCCTATCTGACCGAGAGCGAACAGCGATGCCATACGCACCTCTGGATCGGTTTCGCGCAGAAGGCTGGCTACAGAAGTGGCCGTCATGCTGTCGCGCATGGATGCCAGCGCCATTACAGCAGACTTGGTATATGCAGGGGACTGATTGCGGAAATAGTAAACGAGATCGGCCGAATTTTCCTGACATCTCAGCTCTGTGATTTTTCTGAGTGTGGCATCGCCGAACACGTTGCCGGTTTCCGCAACTGTCTGTTTATCTGTGTTATTTGCACCGCAGGCACACATCAGTACCATTACCGACAATGCAAACAATAAAGAACTCTTCATAATTGAATATTTGTGATGATAATCTTGAATTATATATCACAAAAGCAATAAGCGTTCCAAAACTTTAATATATATACAAAGGTGAGTTATTTCACTCTGATTTCCAAAAGTGTCTTTCCGCAGAGCTGGGCCTGCAGATGGTCACCTATTTTCAACGGACCCACTCCGGCGGGCGTTCCGGTGAATATGAGGTCGCCCTGCTTGAGGGTTACGTACTGCGATATGTGGGATACTATCTGATCGAAACTGAAGATCATGTCCTGGGTGTTTCCGCTCTGCGCCGTCTCGCCGTTGATCTTGAGGTCGAAATCGAGATCGTATATCGACGAGAATTCTTTCTTGGATACAAAATCGCCAAGCGGGGCCGACGAATCGAAGCCCTTGCTCAGAAACCACGGCAGGCCCTTGGCGCGGTATTCGTTCTGGAGGTCGCGGGCGGTGATGTCGAGTCCTACTGTAATCTCGTCGTAATATCTATTGGCAAATTTGCAGCTGACGGCCTTGCACATCTTGGAAATCTTGATAACAACCTCGGTCTCGTATTCTATCTGACTGGAGAATTCGGGAATGTAAAAGTCGTAATGATTGCGGAGCAGAGATGTCTCGGGCTTGAGGAAAAAGATCGGATTCTGGCCCGGCTGAAGATTTATCTCCTCGCCATGCTTGCGGTAATTGGCTGCTATGCAGAAAATTTTCATCGTTGGTTTGATATTAATAAAGTGTTTATAATCCTGAAAAAATATCTTTGCGATATCAGCTGCAAATTTAAAATATCTTAAAAACAAAAAAAAATGTAATTTAATTTTTAAAAATTTAATTTGTAACATAAAAATTTCTATCTTTGGAACGTGAAATTTTTGGAGGGCGAAAATATTTTTTTCGCGTGGCAACAATTTCGGTATATTACTTGCTATCAAAAAAAGCAAGTTCGCAAGCAAAGAACGATATAAGGCATGAAAAAGATAACATTATCACATTTCTTAGTAAAAAACTTCGATCTGAAACAGCAGGAGATTCCTATCTTCCTGATGCTGTTTCTGCATTCGTTTTTTCTTGGTCTTGCCGGCGCGTTCTATTTCACACCAGCCAACTCCGAGTTTATCAAATACTTTGGCAGTGAGCAGCTTCCATGGGCATATATAGCCTCTGGCGTGGGCGGATACCTGATGACACAGATCTATTCGTGGTTTCAGAAACGCATAGAGAGCCGCACACTTTTCATGAGCGTATTGATCCTGATGACTGTGGTAACACTATCCACACCGCTCATGGTGGGCCATGTAGATCCCAAATTCCAGGCATTCTTCGTATTCATCTGGGCTTGGCCGTTCCTATCCATGGTGGGCATAGAGACCGGCGCGCTATCGCTCAAGTTCCTGAATCTGGTACAGGTAAAGAGAATTTTCGCATTGTTCAGTATCGGCGGCGTATTGGCCGCCATGCTCGGATACCTTATAATACCGGCCCTCAGCAAGGTAATATCACATTCGTATACTCTATTGTATATCAGCGCATTCGGTTTTATTATCGGTATTGTATCGCTGATAGTGCTCTATAAGAACTACCCCGAAAAGATGCGTGAGGAGCGCGCCACACTTGCCAAGCGCAAGGAGGATGGCGAAAAGTTTATCTCATTCAAGTCTGTGAAGGATGGCACAGGACTTCTTGACCTGCTGAAAAACAGCTACTTCAAGTACATATTTATATGTGCCACACTCTCTATGACCATCATCTACATCACCGACTTCTCGTTTCTGTCTACTGTAAAGATTCAGGTGGCACCCGAGAATACTCCGCAGTTCCTTACTCTCGTATATGGTGGATTGAAGATAGGCGAGCTTCTGCTGTCGTTCTATTCGGCCAAGATATTGAGTAAGTATGGAGTAAAACTCGGACTTCTGATATTGCCGGTCAGCATGGTGGTAGTCACTGTATTAGCTGCCATAGTGGGCCTGTCGTCGGTGGAGAGCATTGTATTCCTGATACTCATTACATTAAACAAGAGCCAGGAGCGCATTCTGCGCCGTGGACTCGACGACCCTGCCTTCAATATTCTGTATCAGCCGCTTCCCGACAACGAGAAGGTTTCGGTGCAGACCAAGGTGGGTGTGGTTCAGCAGTTCTCTACCGGTATAGCCGGTGTGGTATTGCTGGGCGTAAATACAATAATAGGCCTGAGCGGCGAATACGATTTCAAGTATTTCATGCTGTTCTTTATCCCGGTGCTGATAGCGTGGGTATGGAGCTCCAAGAAACTGTATGAAAGCTACAAGGCTACTAT
This sequence comes from Bacteroidales bacterium, assembly GCA_045640025.1. Classification (GTDB taxonomy): domain Bacteria; phylum Bacteroidota; class Bacteroidia; order Bacteroidales; family UBA3824; genus UBA3824. Next base: position 525 of record JAZUEG010000189.1, on the reverse strand, counting down.
CAACAAGATTTCCAAGGACTTCAGCAAGGAGAGCAAGCGCGATGTGGGCAAAAACCAGTATGGCGCCGAGCTCCTGAGAAAATACATAAAGGTAAGCAATCCAAAGATTCAGAACATGGCGGTAACTATACTATCGGAGACCGCGCCAAGATCTCTGGAAGGCTATGCAGCGCTTCTGCTCGAATCTAAGGACGAGGTGGTGGAAAAGGCCGTACTCCGCAACGTGGATCCTACATGGAGAAAACGTATTGCATCGTCGTGCAGCACTTTGTTTAAGAATACCAAGAATCCTGAGATCAAGCTCCTGTCGGAGAGAGCGCAGAACTACCTGAACTACACCGACATCAACAAGAATCCTGACAAGGAGGAGATGCAGGCTCTGGCCGAGAGCGAATTTGTGGCCGACAAGATCAAGCTGATAAAAATCATGTTCAACAACAGCAAACTGCTAAATGAGGACATGATATCATCACTGCTCGACAGCACCGACCGCAATGTGAAGAGCGCCGCTATTACTCTCGCAGG
>JAZUEG010000188.1:0-7137 GCA_045640025.1 Bacteroidales bacterium | reverse complement strand
TTTTTTGTATTAGCTGATACTTTTTATCTGTTTCATCTGATACATTTTATTTTGTTTCAGCTGATACATTTTATTTTGTTTCAGCTGTTACATTTTATTTTATTGTCCACTAATTTTTTATTTGTACGTGATACCTTATTGAAAAAAAACATTATATTTGCGCTTGAAAACTTACTTACGACGCCGATGCGTCTTTTTATTACTAAAAAACTAAAAAAATTATGATTTACAAAGAAATCGGAAAAACCGGCATGAAGGTCAGCAATGTCGGTTTTGGAGCGTCGTCGCTGGGCGGCGTGTTCCACTCGCTGAAAGAGGAGAACGGCATTCAGGCCGTTTACACCGCTGTTGACAACGGAATCAACTTTATCGACGTGTCGCCTTATTATGGACATTACAAGGCTGAGACCGTTCTCGGAAAGGCCCTCAAGAACATTGACCGCAGCCGCTATTACCTTTCCACAAAGGTGGGCCGCTACGGCAAGGACGGCGTTAATACCTGGGACTACTCAGGTAAGAGATCTCAAGAGAGCGTTTTCGAGAGCCTCGACCGTCTCAATGTTAGCCACATAGACCTCATCAACGTTCACGATATCGAGTTTGCCGATCTTGAGCAGGTTTGTCAGGAGACTCTTCCCGCGCTCAAGGAACTCAAGGACAAAGGAATCTGCAAGCACGTGGGAATCACCAACTTGACTCTCCGTCATTTCAAATACGTTATCGAGCACACTCCAGCGGGCTTGGTGGAGTCGATTCTGTCGTTCTGCCACTACACCTTGAATGACGACGCCCTTATGGACTACGTGGAGTTTTTCGAGCAGAAGAATATCGGCATCATCAACGCCTCGCCATATTCTATGGGCCTGCTCACACAGCGCGGCGCTCCCGACTGGCATCCAGCACCTGCGGCGCTTCGGCGTCTGGCTAAAAAGGCCACGGAGTATTGTGCTCAGCAGGGCACTAACATTGAGCGTCTTGCAGTCAACTTCTCGATGAACAATCCTCATATCGCATCAACGCTCTTCAGCACCACAAACCCAGAGAACGTTCTCAAAACCATCGCCTGGGCCGACGAGAAAATCGACCAGCAGATTATCGACGGCGTCCGCAAGATCTTCGAGCCCGGCTACAGGGATACTTGGGTTAACTCGTAAAACATTTTCTATAAATTGCTGTAAAGACGGACCTTGGTCCGTCTCTACTGATATATATTATTAAAATTCAAAATAATGAAAACTTTACAAATTGTAGAAAAAGGTAAGATTCAGATTGCTGATACCGAGAAGCCTCAGCCAAAATCCGGCGAGGTTCTCCTCAAGATAAAGTACGTTGGCTTCTGCGGAAGCGACCTCAACACATTCCGCGGTATGAACGGAATGGCCAAAATGCCCGTTGTGCCAGGTCACGAGATTGGCGCCACAATAGAGGCTGTAGGCGAAAATGTTCCTGATTTCCTGAAAGTTGGTGACAATGCCACAGTAAATCCATACACCGCCTGCGGACACTGCTCGGCCTGTCGTCACGGTCAGCCAAACGCCTGCGAGCACAATCAGACTCTCGGAGTTCAGCGCGACGGCGCAATGAGCGAGTATTTCGTGGCTCCTTGGGAGAAGGTGATTCCTGATACCGCGATATCAGCCCGCGACTTCGCCCTCGTGGAGCCTATGAGCGTTGGTTTCCACGCTGTTAACCGTGCTATGGTTACTGATTCTGACACAGTTATGGTTTTCGGCTGCGGTATGATTGGCGTTGGCGCAATCGTTCGCGCGTCGCTTCGTGGCGCCAATGTTATCGCCGTTGACGTCGACGACAACAAACTTGCTCTGGCTAAGCGACTTGGCGCTAAATTCACCATCAACTCTATGACCGAGAACCTCCACGAGCAACTCCTGAAGTTCACCGAGGGATTTGGTCCCGACGTTGTGATAGAGGCTGTTGGCCGTCCTCAGACATATCAGACTGCAATAGAGGAAGTTGCCTTTGCCGGTCGTGTGGTTTGCATCGGATACGCCAAGGAGAATATCAGCATAAACACCTCATTGATAGTGAAGAAGGAGATGACAGTCCGTGGATCTAGAAACGCAATGCCAGAGGACTTCAAGGCCGTGATGAACTACATTAAGCGCGGCGTTTGTCCTATCGACGAGTTGATTTCGGCAATTGTGAAACCTGCTGATGCTCAGGCTGCTCTCGAAAACTGGAACGCAAATCCAGGAAACGTTTTCAGAATTCTCGCCAACTTTGAATAAGCCTATGGACAATATGATAATTGTGGATGCGCACTCGCATCTCTGGCTCAAGCAAGACACTGTTCTTGATGGACTTCCGGTGAAGACTCTCACCGGCGGACGCAGCGAGTTTATGGGTGAGATCCGTCAGATGATGCCGCCATATTTCCTCGACGGCAAAAATTCCGCCGAGGTTTTCATCTCGAATATGGACTATGCCCGCGTATCAGCTGCCGTGGTTACTCAGGAATACCTCGATGGCGACCAGAACGATTACCTCCGTGAGGTTAATGCCAAATATCCCAACCGCTTTGTTTGCTGCGGAATGGTTGAGTGCAGGAAACCCGGCTACGCCAAGCAGTGTCAGGAACTTGTGGCTCAAGGTTTCAAGGCTATCAAGATTCCGGCTCAGCGACTGATTACCAGGGATTTCCGAGTGATGCTCGATTGCAAGGAGATGATGGAAATGTTCGCCTTTATGGAGGCCAACAACATTATTCTCTCAATCGATATGGCCGACGGCGACCTTCAGGTTAGGGAACTTCAGAACGTGATTGACGCGTTCCCAAAACTGAAAATCGCCATCGGACACTTTGCGATGGTTACCCGCGATGGCTGGCTGGAGCAGGTGAAACTCGCTAAGAACGAGAATGTTATGATAGAGTCGGGCGGAATTACCTGGCTTTTCCACAAGGAGTTTTATCCATATCCATCGGCAATAGAGGCCATCAAGAAGGCAGCTGATACCGTGGGAATGGAAAAACTGATGTGGGGCAGCGATTATCCGCGCACAATGTCGGCTATCACTTACACAATGTCATGCGATTTTGTAGTGAAATCCAGCCGCCTCACCGACGACGAAAAAGCCAAGTTCCTTGGACAAAACGCAATTAAATTCTACAACCTCAAAGACCTCACCAAGCCACCATATATCAAGAATATGGTGGAAGACTAAAACCTGATATTTTATTTATGAAAAACAACAAATACCTTTTGGCTCTCAGCCTGATTTTCAGCCTCTTTTTCATCTGGGCGATAAGCAGCAACCTTTTGCCCTCGATGATTAAGCAGTTGATGAAAACCTTCGAGTTGTCGTCGTTTCAGGCGTCGCTCACCGAAAGCTCGTATTGGATCGCGTATTTCATTTTCCCGATTCCGATAGCAATGTTTATGAAGCGCTTCGGCTACAAGTCGGGAATCGTTACCGGACTTGTGATTTCGGCCCTTGGCGCGCTGCTCTTCTTCCCTGCGGCAATGCTTCAGCAATATTGGGCTTATCTGCTGATATTCTTCATCATAGCAACTGGAATGTGCTTCCTGGAGACAGCGGCAAACCCATACGTTTCCGTACTCGGAGACGAAGCCTCAGCCCCAAGAAGATTGAATCTCGCTCAGTCGTTTAACGGCTTGGGCGCCTTCATTGCGGCAATGTTCCTGAGCAAGATAGTGCTCGACGGCAGCGACTATTCGCGCGAGACTCTCCCTGCCGACTATCCCGGAGGCTGGGACGGCTTCATAGCCAACGCAACCGACTCAATGAAAATGCCTTACCTGATTCTGGCTGTTGTGCTGATAGCCGTGGCTTCGGTAATCGCCTACACCAAGTTGCCCAAAATCGGCGACGAGGCAGATGATGCGCTATCAGCTGATACAAAACTCATCGACTTCTCAGTACTCAAGAGATCGCATCTGCGCAAAGGCGTAATCGCCCAGTTCTTCTACAACGGCGGTCAAACTTCTGTAAATGCGTTCTTTATGATTTACTGCTGCAAGATTGCCGGAATGCAGGAAAACGCGCCCGACACCTGGTTTGACGCCACCACGATGTTCGGATTCTATATGCTGGCCTTCCTCGTGGGCCGCTGGGTTGGCACATTGCTGATGGGCAAGTTCCGTCCTCAGGATATGCTCTGGGTTTATGCCGTTATCAACGTGGTTTTGTGCGCCGTTGTGATTTTTGTAGGCGGAGTGGCCGGAGTTTTCGCAATGCTCGGCATCGCGTTCTTTATGTCGATAATGTACCCAACTCAGTTCTCGCTGGCCCTCACCGGACTCGGCAACAAGACCAAGAGCGCATCGGCATTCCTCGTGATGGCCATTGTCGGCAACGTGATTTTGCCTCCGCTCACAGGGTTGCTGCTCGATAGAATTGCAACCTGGGCATACATTATCCCGCTCGTAAGTTTCGCTGCGTGTGCGTATTACGGCAAGAGCGGCTACAAGGTAATCGATTAAAATTTTTCTAAAAAATGAAAGCATTAAACAGACAAACTGCTGACAGCAAGCAATATACCGAAAAGATCATTCAGTTTGGTGAGGGAAATTTTCTTCGTGCCTTTGCCGACTGGGCGGTCAACAAGATGAACAAGGCCACCGACTTTAACGCCTCTGTAGTTGTGGTTCAGCCCCGCGACAAGAACGCCATCGACGTCCTAAACTCGCAGGATGGCCTTTATCACGTTAATCTTCAGGGCCTTAAGGACAGCAAGCCAAGCGACACAATCGAACTCATCGACTGCGTGAGCCGTGGTATGAATCCTTACCGCGAGTTCGACGAGTTTATGAAACTTGCCGAGAATCCCGATATGAGGTTCGTGTTCTCCAACACCACAGAGGCCGGAATAGTTTTCGACAGCAACTGCCAACTCACCGACAAGCCCGCCGCTTCATATCCCGGAAAACTCACCCAACTGCTCTACAGGCGTTTCGAGTTTTTCAAGGCTGATGCTTCCAAGGGTCTCATAATCCTGCCCTGCGAGTTGATTTTCCACAACGGAAACGAGCTCAAAAAGTGCATCCTCCAATACATTGACCTCTGGAGTCTCGGCGAGGATTTCAAGAACTGGTTCCAAAACTCGTGTCCAGTTTATAATACATTGGTTGACAGGATTGTGCCTGGCTATCCCAAGGACAACGCCGACGAGATAAAGCAGAAAATCGGCTACGACGACAAGCTTCTTGTAAAGGGCGAGATTTTCCATCTCTGGGTTATCGAGGCGCCAAAGTCGCTTGCCGACGAGTTCCCTGCCGACAAGGCCGGTCTCAACGTGCTTTTCGTGGATTCAGAGGCTCCATACCACGAGCGCAAGGTAACTCTGCTCAACGGACCGCACACTCTTCTCTCGCCCGTAGGCTACCTCAGCGGCTTGGATACAGTCCGCGAATGTGTTGAGGACGAACTCGTTGGCCGTTACGTAAAGAAAGTTATGTTCGACGAGCTGATGCAGACTCTCAATCTGCCCAAAGACGAGCTCGAGAAATTTGCCGGCGACATTCTCGACCGCTTCCGCAATCCATACGTAAAGCACTTTGTAACAAGCATTATGCTCAACTCGTTCCCGAAATTCAAGACCCGCGACCTGCCGGGCCTCAATGTTTATCTGGAGCGAAACGGCAAGTTGCCAAAGGGAATTGTGCTTGGATTGGCAGGCATCGTCACCTACTATAAAGGCGGCTTCCGCGGCGAAACTAAAATCGAGCTCAGCGACGATCCCAGAATCATCGCTCTTCTCAGCGATCTTTGGCAGTCAGCTAATGCGCAGAAAATCGCTCTCGGCGTACTTTCGGCAGAGTTCATCTGGGGCGAGGACCTCAGCAAGATTCCGGGACTTCAGGAAATGCTCGCTGGTTTCATTCAGCTGATACAGGAAAAAGGTATGCGCCAGGCAGTTGAGAGCATTTTGTAAAGTTGTAATAAAATGAATTTTATAAAAATAAATCCGTCCGACAACGTTGCCGTGGCGTTGTCGGATTTGGGCAAGGGTAGCCGAATCTCAATAGATGGCGAAAACATTGTTTTGCTCAGCCACATTCCGCGCGGACACAAGTTTGCCCTCAGAGATTTTGTATCAGCTGATACAGTGATAAAATATGGCTTCCCAATCGGCAAGACCAAAACCGCTATCAGCAAAGGCGAACTGATAAACCACGAAAACCTCGGGACAGGTCTTTCTGGAATTTCTGATTATGTGTATCAGCCAATAAAAATCGAAATGCCTAAAATTGAGCCTAAGGTCAAGACTTTCAAGGGTTTCCGCCGTTCATCGGGAGAGGTGGGAATCAGGAATCAGATCTGGATAATTCCCACTGTAGGATGCGTGAACTCCACTGTAAAGGTATTAGCTGATACATTCCAAAAGGAGATTGCATCGTGCAGTGGATCAGTGGATTGCGTTGTTGGATTCGAGCACAACTACGGCTGCTCTCAACTGGGCGACGACCACGAGAACACTCGTAAATTCTTGCGAAACATGATTCTTCATCCCAACGCCGGCGGAATCCTGATGGTGGGCCTTGGCTGCGAGAACAATCAGATGAGCGCCTTCAAGGAGATTCTGCCCGGGAATATCGACAAGCAGCGAATCCGTTTTATGGAGACTCAGAAAATCCAGGGCGACGAGATTGAGTACGGTCTCAATCAGTTGAGGGAGATATTCGAGATTTGTAAAAACGACCAACGCACTGATTGTCAATTCTCTGACTTGAGGATTGGCCTCAAGTGCGGCGGTTCCGACGGTCTTTCGGGAATAACCGCTAATCCGCTTCTCGGCGAGTTTTCCGATTTCCTGAACTCGCTGAACGGCACCACAGTTCTCTCCGAGGTTCCCGAAATGTTTGGCGCCGAAACCATCCTGATGAGCCGTTGCAAAAGCCGTGAATTGTTCGATAAGACCGTGAGTCTCATCAACAATTTCAAGCAGTATTTTATGCAGATGAACCAGCCGATTTACGAGAATCCGTCACCGGGCAACAAGGCCGGCGGCATCAGCACACTGGAGGAAAAATCGCTCGGATGCACTCAGAAAAGCGGCAAGAGCGCCGTCTGCGGTGTTTTGGAATACGGCGAGAGGATCCAGGAGAAAGGTCTCAACCTGCTGAGCGCGCCCGGCAACGACCTTGTGGCGGCGTC
>JAZUEG010000187.1:0-9160 GCA_045640025.1 Bacteroidales bacterium | reverse complement strand
AAGGGCGTGAAGATAGATTTCTTCAAGGGCGACAGCCAGGAGACTATGGAATATTGCATAGAGCTTCTCAAATGCGCCGCCAAGCATCATCTTCTCGTAAACTTTCACGGAGCCACACTTCCACGCGGATGGCAGAGACCATATCCAAACCTGATGAGCACCGAGGCCGTGCGCGGCGCCGAGTGGTACAACAATGGTCCACAGTTTACCGAGCCTGCCGCAAGCCACAACGCCACACTTCCTTTCACCAGAAATGTGGTGGGATCGATGGACTATACTCCATGCACATTCAGCGATTCGCAGTTTCCGCACATCACATCCAAGGCCCACGAGCTGGCGCTTACAGTGCTTTTCGAGAGCGGTATTCAGCATTTAGCTGATAAGCCTGAAAGCTACTACGCTCAGCCTCAGGAGGTTCAGGATTTCTTAGGCTCGCTTCCCTCCACATGGGACGATACCAAATTTGTATGCGGATATCCCGGCGAATATGCTGTATTGGCCCGCCGCAAGGGCAACAAGTGGTATATAGGCGGTATCAACGGATCTAATATCGACAGATTTATCAGCCTCTGTCTGCCTTTCGATGCGGGCAGGTTTACCAAGGTTACGGTTTTTGAGGACAGCCCAACAGAGCCCAATGCCTGGAAAATATCCACACCGGCCAAATGCCCTGATTCCTTCAAGTGCTTCGCGCGTGGCGGTTTCTTGATCGTGGCTGAATAAAAATGTCTTATTTTTACAATACTATTGTTCATATTTTATATATATTTGCGGATTATTTATAATTTAAAATCCGAAGTATTATGAACAATAGTAATCCCAAAAAAATGTCAGGGCGGTTGTTCGTTCTGACATTTTTGTTTTTGTGCCTGGCCGTTCGTGGTTTTGCGCAAGATTATCTGAAACTCACTGCCAATATAGGCGGTTCCAAGGTGTCGATAGTGAATATCGGTGCCAACGATCCCAATCTGGAATACTCTACCGACGATGGCGACACTTGGACCTCTCTATCGGAGGGCACCGAGATAAGCCTTCCCCTGAACGGCTACGCGCTTTTCCGTGGCAACAATCCCGACGGTTTTTCCCACGACGCCACTGTATATACTTCCTTTAAACTCACTGGCAAGATTTCGGCCAGCGGAAGCGTCATGAGCCTTGTGGATCCATCCATGAAGGCCACCAAGGTGCCTGGCAACTACTGTTTCGAGAGCCTTTTCCGTGATTGCGAGGTATTGGCCACGGCTCCCGACCTTCCTGCGCCAAACATTACCACAAGTTGTTACCGCAATATGTTCAATGGCTGTACGTCGCTCGTATCGGCCCCCGACCTCCCTGCCACCATGCTCACCGCTGGATGCTACAGTTCCATGTTTGAGGGTTGCACCAAACTCACCAAAGCGCCCGACCTACCAGCCACTTCCACCGAGAAAAACTGCTACGAGAAAATGTTTGCCCGATGCACCAGCCTTGAGAACGCTCCCAAGATGAAGGCGCAGTCGCTCGCCATCTATGCGTGTCAGTATATGTATCAGGGATGCACCAAACTGAAATCCGTTCCCGATTTCGAGGCCATGGATCTCAGCAGTTATTGCTGTTTCCATGCGTTTGATGGTTGCACGTCGCTCAGCAAGGCCCCTGCGCTCCCTGCCGATATCATGGCCGACTTTTGCTACAATTACATGTTCAATGGATGCAGTAGCCTTACCGACGCGCCCGAACTGCCTGCCACCGCGCTCGCCAGCAACTGCTACGCCTATATGTTCAGCGGTTGTAATTCCCTGAAATCCTCGCCATACCTCCCTGCCGATAAGTTGGAGTCAATGTGTTACGACCACATGTTTCAGAACTGCTCCAGTCTGGTGAATGTACCTGACTTCACCTTCACCACCGCGGGGTCAAGCAGTTGCAGTTCAATGTTTTCGGGTTGCGGTAGCCTTGTAGATGCGCCAGCATTGCCAGCCATGAATCTTGCTGGAAGTTGCTATTCCAATATGTTCAGCGGATGCCGTTCCCTGAAGCCCGCGCCCGAGTTGCCAGCCACGGAACTCGCCTCGTCGTGCTACGAGAGTATGTTTCGGGGATGCTCCTCCATCACCGAGATTCCCGATCTGCCAGCCAATGTGCTTCAGGCGTCGTGCTATTCAAATATGTTCAGCGGATGCTCCAAACTAAGCAAGACTCCAGTATTGCCAGCCAATGTGCTCGCCGATGGATGCTATGGCTCCATGTTCAGCGATTGCGTCAGCCTCACCCAGGCGCCTGAGTTGCCTGTAAAGGAGTTGAAATCAGGCTGTTACCGCCGAATGTTTGGAGGCTGTACCTCCATTGCGGAATGTCCCGAATTGCCGGCCGAGGCCACTGCCCCCAACTGCTATCAGTATATGTTTTACGGATGCACGGGCATCAAGAATCCTCCCGTGCTGAAATCCGTATTGCTATCGCCATACTGCTACGCTGGAATGTTTGATGGATGCGTGAATCTCCTCACCGCGCCCGAGTTGCCAGCCGAAATCCTGGCCGAGGGTTGCTACAGCGGTATGTTCAGCGGATGCCAGTCCATCACCGAGTCGCCAGTCCTCAATTCGCAGACACTTGCCTACAGTTGCTATTCCGAAATGCTGTCAGGTACTTCCATAAAAAAAGCGCCCGTGCTCCCAGCCAAAAAACTCAAAGGCAGTTGCTACAGCGGAATGTTCAGCGGATGCGCGCTTCTGGAGGAGGCTCCCGAACTTCCACTCGTGGATCTGGCCGATGGATGCTACGCCTCAATGTTTCAGGATTGCGTGTCGCTGAAAGACGCTCCCGAACTCCCTGCCACCAAGTTGGCCGATGGCTGTTACAATTCCATCTTCAGCGGATGCACGGCTCTCGAGAATATCATCTGCCATTTCTCCGATTGGCAGAATGGCGCGTTTACGAGTCGCTGGGTAGATGGTGTTGCTTCTAACGGTCTCTTTATCTGTCAGAACGACCTCAACGGACTTTCCGACTTCACGCATTTCCCTACTGGCTGGACAGTCAAGAAAATCAATTACCTGACCTTTACAGCAGATGGCAAGGCTTCCACAATCTCCGTGGAATCTTTCGGCAACAGCCATCCTGACCTGGAATACTCTTTTGACCGCGCCACATGGACCAAGATCAAGGGCGGTGAGCAGGTGCTTCTGAATAGCGTAAACGGCCTTACGGTATATTTCCGTGGCACAAATCCTGAAGGCTTCTCCACCTCCGAAAAGGACTACACCAAGTTTTCGGTATCAGGAAACGTTAGAGCCGACGGAAATATAATGAGCCTGATAGACAGAATGGGCATCGTGGAAGTGGTGCCCTGCGATTACTGCTTCTACAGCATGTTTGCCGACTGCGCCGATCTGGAGACCGCGCCTCCGCTGGTATCGGCCTCCGTGCTCACCGACAACTGCTATCGCAATATGTTCCGAAACTGCGGTAAGATAGATAGGATAGAGGTGAATTTCACCGATTGGAACGAGCCGGGACACGCCACCCAGTCTTGGGTGGAGAATGTGGCCGATGAGGGCGTTTTCGAGTGTTCCGACCTGCTTCCGCAGAAATTGGGCGTATCGTATATTCCCGAGAAATGGCGGATAAACGCCAAGTCGATGCTAACATTCACCGCGCGTGAGCCTAATTCCACTGTGGGCTTCGTAACTCAGAACGGCGCCGAGCCAAACGTGGAATATTCCACCGACGGAGGCGTTACGTGGACACTCCTTCACAGCGAGGAGTTAGTGACACTAAAAAACATTGGCGACGAGGCCATATTCCGTGGCAACAATCCGAGCCAGTTTTCCAGCAGTGAGACCTCCTACACCAATTTCGTGATGGAGGGCCTTATCGACGCGCGCGGTTCCATCATGAGCCTGCTCGACCAGAGTGGCGGTAGCAAGACAATTCCTTCTGCATCATGCTTTTACCGACTTTTCAAAGACTGCAAGGCTCTCAGGACTCCGCCGTCGCTTCCTGCCACCAGGATTACAACCTCGTGCTACAAGGAAATGTTTCTCGGATGCACGGGCTTGATAGAGGCGCCCGAACTGCCTGCCATCGAAATCACCGACTATTGCTATCAGCGAATGTTCAAGGACTGCGAGAGCCTGGCCAAGGCGTGCGAGTTGCCTGCCAAGACTCTCACCAAGGAATGTTACCGTGCCATGTTCGCCAACTGCAAGAGTCTGCCAGGCTTTGAGATTCTGCCTGCCGACGTGCTCACCGCCAACTGCTACGATTCCATGTTCGTGAACTGCGCGAAACTCACCGACGCGCCCATTCTGCCAGCCCTGAATCTGGAGGGCGGTTGCTATTCCAATATGTTCAACGGTTGCGAGAGTCTGCTCAAGGCTCCCGAATTGCCGTCTCACAACCTTATCTCGGGTTGCTACAGGCGAATGTTCGCCAACTGCACCAGCCTTGCCGAGGCGCCCGAGTTGCCAGCGATTATAATGGCTGGAAGCGCCTACGACGAAATGTTCGCCAACTGCACCAACCTTGCCCATTGTCCCGAATTGCCATCGCTTATCCTTGCTGGAGGATGCTACAATGGAATGTTCAGGAACTGCACCTCGCTCACCGAGGCGCCTGACCTTCCAGCCCAGAGGCTCGCCTCCAACTGCTATGCCAATATGTTCGCAGGCTGTACGGGCATTGTGGTGGCGCCCGAGATTCCCGATTCGCGCGAGTCGGGCTTTGCGAATAATATGTTCAGCGGATGCGGAAAACTCAATTTCATAAAAGTCGGCTTCGATAAGTGGGGCACTTTTACCGACACTTGGGTGAAGGGCGTGGCGTCCGAGGGAATGTTCATAATGCCCGATGCGATGGTGGAATATCACAGCCAGTCACACATTCCCGAGGGCTGGATAGTTCCCCGTTACCTCAGTTTCACCGCCCTGGAAAATGGCGGATCGGTGGAATTGCTGTCGGAGAATAATAAGACCAACGTGGAGTATTCCATGGATGCCATCCGCTGGATGCCGTATAGCGGAAAAGTGGATATTGTGGCTAACGGCACCGTATATTTCCGTGGCCACAATCCTGAAGGGTTCTCGTCAGGCCCTGACAAATACAGCCATTTCGTGATGGAGGGCGATATCAGGGCCGATGGCTCGGTGATGAGCCTTATCGACGGCCTGGGATTGCAGACCGAGATTCCGTGCGACTATTGTTTCTACCGACTTTTCGACGATTGCAGTCAGTTGGTATCCGCTCCCAAACTCCCTGCGCTCAAGTTGAGGAAGGCCTGCTATTCCCACATGTTCAGCGGATGCCAAAACATTGAGAAGGCGCCCATACTGCCAGCCACCAAGTTGGAGCCAGAGTGTTACTCATTCATGTTTGATAAATGCTCCAAAATCAACTACTTGGAGACCCATTTCTACGAGTGGAACGGCAACGCCACAAATTTCTGGATGGAGTTTGTAGCGGATGGCGGTACATTTGTATGCCCTGCCGAACTGCCTGCCGAGATAAGCGACTCGCGGATCCACGAGGGCTGGAGATTGGAGCGTATCAGCGACCTAACCCTCACTGCAAACGTGGAGCGGTCCAGCGTAACTCTTAAGCACAGCAACGGCAATATTCCTGATATTCAGTATTCTACCGACGGCGGACAGACTTGGAAGTACATGATGCCCGATAAGCCCATCACGCTACAGAAAGTGGGCGACAAGTTGACCCTGAGAGGCTACAATCCCGACGGATTCTCGTGCGTGGGCACCTCCAAGTTCGAGATGGACGGATCGCTGGCTGGTAGCGGAAATATCACCAGCCTTATCGACGGCGTGGGCGTGGTGAATGTGATAGAGGCTAAGAAATGCTTCGCCAGCCTCTTCGACCGTTGCGACGCGCTCACCACCGCGCCAGTGCTGAATGCTGTGGAGGTGGCCGATGATGCCTACGGAAATATCTTCTCGGGATGCAGTCAGTTGCGCAATATCAAGGTGATTTTCAGCGACTGGGGCAATCCAGCCTTCACCAGCGGATGGGTTCAGTCGGTATCGCCCACGGGAGTTTTTCTCTGCCCGATATCGTTGCCAGTAGAGATAGGCGGAAGCCGAATCCCCAAGGGCTGGATAGTGAATCCTCACGACATTGATACCTCCATGAGTCCGCTCACGATTGTAATAGAGAGGGTTTCGAGCATCGAATACAATACTCCAGTCTCCTTTCAGGTGATTACTCCCAAGGGCTTTGTCCTAAGGCCCGTTGGCGCTGTTACGATGACTGATTTGTTGCCAGTTGACGTGGTTTTCGATGGCGTGGACTATAATTTCGTAATGCCAAACGACGACGTGAAACTCATAGTGGAATACGACCCAATAATGTATAAAGTATCTGGCGACGAGCACGTTATCAACCTTCCCGTAAGCGAGGCCAACGCTCAGACTCCGCCCATAGAGTTTCAGTTGGCTGACCTATCGGCGCAGAATCTATATCCCAACAAGGTTCTCGTAAACGATACTCCGATTCCGTTCACGGATTTCGATTCCAGGTTCTCGATGGCCGATTTCCTATGCGACGTGTATATCTCGGTGGTTTACGGCGACAAGCCATTGGAGCCCACTCCGCCCGATCCCGTTGATCCCGTTGACCCAGACGATCCCGATGACCCTAACGACCCTAACGATCCGTCAAGGCCCGACGACCCAGCCGACCCTACGAATCCCGACAATCCCAATCCGCCTGCCCAGCATATCAGATTCGATATCTCGGTGGATAATCTCTGTCCAGGTAGCGATTTGGAGGTGGTGCTTAATGTCATCTCGGGCAATCCCGTGGAATACGATCTTGTTTTCGAGGATGCCAACCTTCCCACACAGCGGGCTGTGCCATTGCCAGCCATTTCAGCGGATGGGAAAATATCTATCAGTGTACCGTTAGCCACAGATATAAAACCAGGCAAATACAAGGGCAAGATTTGTCTGGCCGACGCCGAATACAACGCCTCCGACAACAAGGCTTTCGAGTTTGAGGTTTATTATCCAGCCGACGTGATAGAGCACATGTTTGCCGACGTGGTTTACGTGAACAACGGCTCCGACGATTTTGTAGGCTATCAGTGGATTAAGGACAACAAGGAAATCCCCGAGGCCAATTATCAGTTCTACAGCGACCTCCCTTACCTGAAAGGCTATTACGCCACATGGCTGACTCTCAGGGATGGAAGCCGATACCGCACCTGCAATGTCTGGATCGACAACAGCACCTATCAGAAATCGGCCAGGCGCGAGGTCAGGTGCTATCCGTCGCCTGCCGTAATGGGCGAGCCAGTGTCGCTGGAGTTCGTAGGTTTCGATGAGGCCGAGTGCGCCGAGTTCACCGTATATATATACAATCAGCGTGGAATGTTAGCCACAACAATAAACAACCCTGTGAAAATGAACAGGATAAATCTGCCCGAAGGCGATTACGTGGGAGTGGCGGTTTCCGATGGTTGCAAACTAACTTTTAAATTGATTATCAAGCGATGAGAAATATATTGTTTTTGCTGGTCATCCTGCTGATAGCAGATCAGGGATGGGCTCAGCGCAAGAAAGATACCGTGAATTACGATTGCAAGAGCGGACAGTACGTGGATTTCGACATGGGCGGAGGCATCCAGACCCTGCTCTACGATATCAGCGATTTCGGCGAGCGGAAAATCGGAATGGGGCTAAATATGCGTGCTGGCTATCAGCGCTACCTGAATGAGAACTGGGGCGCGGGTGCGGGCCTCCGTCTGTACACCATCAGTTCCAAATCCACAATAGATTACCTGGAGAAGATAGGCGATGCCGTGGATGAGGCTGGCAAGCCATACGAGCACCGCACGTATTTCTACAGCCTGATGGAGAAGCAGAAAAACCTGCAGTTGTCGTTGCCGATAGGGGCGTATTATCAGATGGACCTCGCCCACAGGATAAAACTCGTGGCAAGCCTTGGCGCTCAGGTAGATATATCGCTCAGTTCCAGGTTTTCCATATCTGATGGCGAACTGGAGACCCGTGCCTGGTACGAGGCCCCGAGGCTCGAACTTTTCGGCATGACATACCACAACGAGTATTTCCGTAGCGGATTCAGCGGAGACTACAGCCTGAAAACCGCCGTATCGCTCTATGCCGACGCGTCGGTAATGTATGCCCTTACGAGGCGCATCGACGTGGGTGCACATATAGTTGGAAATCTTGGAATTACGCCAGTATCTAAATCCAACGACAACTATATCTACGATCCCGACTGCCACGATGCCAATGCCTACAGGAATCCCGTATATAACGGCGTGCTGAATTCCCATGCGGTGGAAAAATCGAGGACTGCCTCGGTGGGCATCACGGTAGGGATCCGTTACCGTCTGGAGCCAAAGGCCAAGCCGTTTAAGCCCGTGGTTCCTGTCACCGATACAATTCCTGCCATCGTGGTTGATACTGTGCCTCAGGTAGTTGTGGATACTGTTCCTAACGTTGTGATAGACAGCGTGCCTGATATCAGGATTGATACAATTCCTCAGATTGTGGTGGATAACACTCCATCGTTCAACGACGACGACATAGAACTCATAGAGATACCTGACACCACCGACCTCGACCAGCAGTATCTGTTGGGCCTGATATACTTCGATTTCAATAAGTCGATAGATCCTGCCATGGACATGGACCTTAATAAGTTTGCCAAGTTCATGAGAACCAACACCAAGTTTACCCTCGACGTGGTGGGCCACACCGACAATGTGGGCTCGCGCGCCAAGAACGAGGAACTGGGCATGAGGCGTGCCGAATTCATCAAGCAGGAATTCATAAAGCGCGGAGTTGACGGCAAGCGCATCAACTGTATCTCGAAGTGGTTCTCGGAGCCGTTGGTTCCCAATACCAGCGAGGAAAACCGTGCCAAGAACCGTCGTGTAGAACTTATAATCCGTTGGGAGTAATGAAGATAGTATTAGCCGTAACGGGCGC
This sequence comes from Bacteroidales bacterium, assembly GCA_045640025.1. GTDB lineage: Bacteria > Bacteroidota > Bacteroidia > Bacteroidales > UBA3824 > UBA3824. The sequence goes on along the minus strand of JAZUEG010000187.1, from coordinate 212 downwards.
CAGCGGTGCGATATACGCCCAGCGCCTAATGTATTACCTGAGTGCGAGCGAGGCCGTTGATAAAATTTCAGTGGTTTTCTCATCAAATGCGATAGAAATTTATGAGCAGGAAACTGGTCTGAAGTTTTCGCTTAGCGAGAAATCCGATATCTACGACAGTCACGATTTCTATGCGCCCTTTGCCTCGGGCAGTTGCGATTACGATGCCATGG
>JAZUEG010000186.1:0-38150 GCA_045640025.1 Bacteroidales bacterium | reverse complement strand
GATTACTATGAATACTCTACTCCGCAACTGATAAAAATGCTTGGAGAACGGTTCAAGGATTACCGTATGCGGTCGGATACGACGCAAAAAGGTTTTGCCTATAACATTCCTGTCATAAATACAGGCAACATAATAATGTCCTCGTCTTTCTTGAGGTCTTTGGTATAAACAAGATAGCGTTGCGAAATCCATTGCGAATATTTTTTCTGGAAAGCGTCTAACGAGGCGTGGGCTTTGTAACCTGAAGATTTTACCTCTATCGGGCATATCTTGGAACCACTTGCGATTATGAAGTCCACCTCGTAATTGTGTTTTCCACTGTCGGTGGGCCAGGTGTAATAATACAGTTCGTATCCACGGGCTTTGAGCATTTGGGCTACAATATTCTCATAGACATAACCAAGATCCGAACTCAATTTGTCTGAAAGCAGTTTTTGGTAAATCTCGTTGTCGGTGCAATCCTTGTCCCAGAAGGCCAATGTCACAAAAAGGCCTGTGTCAGAAAGATACATTTTGTAGCAATCGTTGTCACGGTGCAAAGAGAGTCCTGCCTGCGGATCGTTGGCGTGATAGGCGAAATTGACAACGAGGCTGTCTTCCATATCCGAAAGCAGTTCGGCAAAACTATCATTATTGAAACTTCGGCCAAGCACGCTGGAGGTCTGATATCTGGAAGCGTTCTTGTTGAGTTCCGACGGTATTGCCTTAAACAATCTGGATATTTTGCCCGAGGGATCTATTTTGCGGAAATCATCAGAATACAATTCTATTATCTCGCGTTTTGTCTGATCCACCTCAGATAAATTATTGGTATCTAGATAAGTACTTACAGACTGAGGCATTCCACCCACAAGCATATAAAGTCTGAAATCGCGGAGCAATCCTCTTACTGTGGCGTCTCCTAACGACATTTTCTTGTCAAAGGCGTTTTCTAACAATGGGAATGTAGCCTTGTCGCCCAAAGCCCAGCGAAATTCCTCGTAGTCCATAGGATACATAGTGATTCTGGTTTCCTCGCTTGGGATTACGATATCCTTTATGTTTTTCTTTATCGACAACAACGATCCTGTTTCGATATAATCATAGCGACGGTCCTTTACCAAATACTTTATGGCCTGGCGCGCAACCGGTGCTCTCTGAATCTCGTCGAAAATGATTACAGACTTACGCTCGTGGAGAGTGGTTTTGTATATAAATTGCAGACGCATAAGGAAATAATCCAAATCAGATATATGCGCAAGAGCCTCCTGAAGTGTTGCAGGTGGGTTTGCAAAATCCACAATAATATACGACTTGTATTCCCTTTTGGCAAATTCTTCTGCAATAGTTGATTTGCCTACACGGCGCGCGCCTTTTATAAGTAAGGCAGTGGAGCCGTCCTTCGACTTCTTCCACTGCAACATTTTATCATAAATCTTCCTCTTGAAAATCCTCACATTGTTTGCCATATTTCCTCAAAATGTTTGGTGATTACAACAACAAAAATAACCATTATGTATGGAATCTCAAAATGTTTTCAGCGAAATATGTATGGAATCTCAAAATGTTTTCGGCGAAATATGTATGGAATCTCAAAATGTTGGTTAATTATTAATGTATAAAACAACAATTCTTTTCAGTATAAGTGCAAACTTTTGTGCAAATCTTTATACTTATACTGAAAAGACGAACGAAAAGAAATAATTTTTCCCTCATCTACGCAAAAAGAGTTCGTAGATTATTATTATCTTTGTGGCCGAATATTTAAAAATTATGAGACCAGATACCTACATATCAGCATATTATGCCTTCCATAGTTTCCAACGCTGTGGTCTCAGTAGTCGTGTGCGTAGTTTTAAGTTTAGCGCACGATTTAGTAGCAATGATTATGTAGGACTTCCAAATTAGTTTTTGTCAGGTTTCTGATACGCAGGATTTTGGAACGTCCGCCCACGACAATTCCAATTTTCATCAATCAGAAACTTCAGAAAACTATGCCAGCAAACAAAAACGCCTTGATAAGGTACAAGACAATAGACAACTGCCTGAGAAACAGATACAGACGGTGGACTCTCGACGACCTTGTGGACGCCTGCTCCGACGCTCTCTACGATATGGAGGGTATCGTAAAAGGTGTCTGCGCCAGAACCGTGCAGAAGGATATCCAGATTATGAGATCCGACAAACTCGGCTACAACGCGCCTATCGAGGTTTACGACAAGATTTACTACAGATATTCCGAGCCCGATTATTCAATCTCTGAAATGCCTCTCTCAAATGAGGATTGCGACCTGCTGAAACAGGCGATTTCTCTTATCACAACTCAGGAAAACTACGATGAGATCAAGAATGTTTTAAGGAAGGTTCAAAACAGATTGCAGTCGCTGTTGAATTATGTGTAAAAAAAATTTGTGGAGCCTCGGGGATTCGAACCCCATTCTCAGGATTTTCAGTCCTGCGCATACACCGTGTCTGCCAAGGCTCCAATTGTTTTTTTTATCAAGTGACTCGTGAGAGATTCGAACTCCCGACCCCGGTGTCCGTAGCACCGTGTTCTGTCCACTGAACTAACGAGCCGTTTATGTATTAATTTCTATTATTAGCGGAAGCAGTAGGATTCGAACCTCCGGAACCTTGTTGAAAAGTTCAACACGTTAGCAATGTGCCGCTTTCGTCCACTCAGCCATACTTCCTTTCTGATTACACTGCAAAATTATAATGGCCGAACGAAGCCTTTTTTCGTAGATGAGATTTTTTTTGAAAAAAAATGAAAATAAAAATTCTCCTCAATAATTTGCCACTAAAAATAATATCTTTACCTTTGCGAATAAATACAATTATATGTTAATTTAAGGCCGTTTTTAGCCCTTAAATTAACGCAAAAGATAATTTATAAAGTATGACAGATTACTATGAATACTCTACTCCGCAACTGATAAAAATGCTTGGAGAACGGTTCAAGGATTACCGTATGCGGTCGGATATGACACAGAAGGAAGTGTCGGAGCAGTCAGGAATCACGATAAACACTATCCATAAGTTCGAGAATGGATTGGCGGGAAATATCTCGCTAAGAACATTCCTGCAACTTATGAGGGCAATAGAGCAACTCGACGATTTCGACGCCTTTATGCCCGAACTGCCCGAATCAGCATATCTGATCCGTGACAATTATCAGAAAGTAAAACGCATAAGACACAAAAAGCAATGATTACCAAGTCGCTGAAAGTAATGCTGTGGGGTGAGGAGGTTGGCCGCCTGTCGTGGGACAGCAAGCGCAATGTCGCCTTTTTTGAATACAACGAAAACTTCCTAAAAGGCAGTCTCGATGCGTTCCCCATTGTCGCGTCCATTAAATCTCCTGTAAGCAAACGTCCCATTATGGGAGACAGGGAGACTAAGATATTCCGCAAACTTCCGCCTTTTCTCGCCGACTCGTTGCCTGATGCCTGGGGTAATCAGGTGTTTGAATGTTGGCGTATCGATAACGGAATCAAGACCATAACGCCTCTTGACATCCTTTCGTTCATTGGAAAGAGAGGTATGGGTGCGTTGGAGTTTATTCCTGAATCGTCGGGCATAAAGGATAGCGAGCAATTGAATCTGAAGGCGCTTACCGAACTTGCCCAACGAATATTCGTGGAGCGCGAGAAGGTGAATATCCTGCCCGACGAATCGCTCACAATGCAGTCGCTGATAGCGGTCGGCACATCAGCCGGAGGCCGTCAGCCCAAGGCTATTATTGCCATAAATCCCGAGACTGGCGAAATCCGCAGTGGTCAGATTGCCGGACTAAAGGGCTTTGAGTACTGTATTTTGAAGTTCGGCGATTCCGAAAGGTCATCCGCTGAACTGGAAATGGCATACTGTGAAATGGCGCTGGAGGCTGGCATACAAATGATGACAAGCCGTCTGATAGACGTGGAAGGCAAAAAGCATTTTGTAACAAGGCGATTCGACCGTGAGGACAACCGCAAACTTCACGTTCAGACCCTCGCCGCGCTGTATCCTGAGGCCGATAGTTACGAGAAACTGCTAACTGTTTGCCGTAAAATGAGGCTTCCCGAAACCGCCGTGGAAGAGATTTTCCGCAGAATGGTTTTCAACATACTGGCCAACAACACCGACGACCATTACAAGAATTTCTCGTTTCTGATGGATGAGAAAGGCAAATGGAGTCTCGCTCCTGCCTACGACATCACATACATTTTCAATCCCGGAGGTTTCCTGCCTGATGCTATGCATTGTCTTATGATAAATGGCAAGACCGACCACATAACTCTTGCCGACGCAATGGCAGTAGCCGAGGGGAATGCGATTTCCAAGGCGGAAAACATAATCAGGGAAGTATCAGACTCGGTTTCCCGATTCCGCGTTTTTGCCGAAAAATATGGAGTTCAGGAGAAATGGATAAGTGCGATAGAAACCACTCTGTCGTCTAATCTCAACGATTGGGGCTTAGGCAGTTCCCGACTAAACTATCACACCTTTGAGATTGACGGAATCAAATTCGCCGACGTTCACATTGAGCAGACCTACAAGGGCAATTATCACCTATACGCCACAATCGATGGCCGTGAATCAAAATATGTGATTGGCCCAAGGAAAGAGGAATACGCCTTGATAGAATCAACTGGCATTCTAAATCTCACGGGAAATCAATTGCTCAAGATGGTTGAGAAGTTTTTGGCGAAGCGGTAATACAAAGCAATCCCCAACAAGAAGACTTTCTTTTTTGCTGGGGATTGTTGCTTGTATATAATGGTTAAAATAGTACAACCTACTACGTATTACCTAAATTGCTTTGGAATTAAATTCGCCTTCCAAAGCTTTAAGGTCATTGTCGTATCCTTCGGTTTTAAGATATATCAAAGAATCGCTTTCTGAAATATAGTAACTATCTTTGGCAGATGGTACGAATTCTATAATGAATTTTACTCCTTCTTTTTTTATACTAACTTCTTTAAGAGATTTGGATCCATCCTCAAATTTGTCCAAAAGATAATACTTGTTATTTGCAATATCCTTGTAGAGACGAATTTGATTCATCATTGGAGATTTCTCCGAACCTACATTGAATACCCACATTCCTATCTCAGTCATTTGTGTATGACCTTCTTTGTTGAGGAACTCATTGTCAGTGCCAAACTTTTCAGAAATAGTTTCTTTAAACAACGATTCCTTCGAGGCATTATTGGCAGACTGATTGTTGCCTCAAGAAAACAAAGTGCAACAAATCAAGCTCAATAGAATTAATTTTTTCATATACTTTTCATATTAATTATTTATGAGTACAAAATTAAGAAATAAAATAATAAGAACAAATAAAAATTTAAGATTCTGTATTAACTAATGCGCTTTCAATTATATACAATATTATTTAAACAAACAATACCATTACGTTAACACACTTTTTGTTTAAATTAAATATATAATAATTGTAGTGTTAAATAAATTATTTATATTTGCAGTGTACAAATTTATGGATTTTAAATTATGTCAAGTGCCCCAAAAATCGAAGTTGTTGACCTATTTTGCGGAATAGGTGGATTAAGTTATGGTATGAAATCCAAGGGTTTCAATATCTTAGCTGGGTTTGACATTGATTGGACTTGCCAATATGCATATGAAACTAACAATAAGGCTAAATTCTATTTCAAAGACATAAAGGCAGTGACAGATAATGACATATCTTCATTGTATCACAATGACACAATTAAGGTTTTGGCTGGGTGTGCTCCATGCCAACCTTTTTCTTCATATGCCTTCAAGAACAAAAATAAAGATTCTGCAAAATACAATTTATTATATGAATTTGGTCGTTTAGTGAAAGGAGTACATCCAGATATAGTTACAATGGAAAATGTTCCTGCTATTCAATCGTTCAAACTAAAATCAGTATTGAATGACTTTGTGACTTTGCTTCAAAATGAAGGATATAAAGTTTGTGTCAATATTGTTTTTTGTCCTGATTATGGAATCCCACAAACTAGGAAAAGACTGGTTTTGTTAGCCTCAAGATTAGGCGATATACAGTTAATAAGGCCAACACATAACAAAACAAATTATGTTACGGTAAAAGACACTATTGGCAAACTACCCAAATTGCAAGCAGGTGAAATGTGTGCTTCGGATCCATTGCATAAATGTAGTGCTCTTTCTGATCTAAATATGAAAAGAATGTTGGCAACTCCATATGGAGGAAGTTGGAAAGATTGGCCTGAGGAATTATGGTTAGAATGCCACAAAAGACCCGAAGGGAAAAGTTTTGGTAGTGTATACGGAAGGATGCGGTGGGAAGAACCGGCTCCGACAATGACCACTCAATGTACGGGTTTTGGAAACGGAAGATTTGCTCATCCAGTTCAAAATAGAGCGATTTCTGCAAGAGAGGCGGCTTTATTACAAACGTTCCCATTGAAATATAAGTTTTTCCCAAATGAAAAAGATGTCTCATTGACAGTAGCATCTAGATATATAGGTAATGCGGTACCACCACGACTTGGGACTGTAATTGCAGATAGTATCATCAACCATTTACAAAATTATGAACCACAATGTCATGGATAAACAGGAATCATTAAAGTGGAGATTTGATGTCAGTACATTCCGATTGATTGGAAGAGATTTGATTACAGACAACATTACCGCTCTGTTTGAGTTGGTAAAGAATTGTTATGATGCTAATGCCTCCAATGTAACTATTACATTTGAAAATATTGCATTTGGAGAATTGTCACAATCATCTTCTAAAATTACAATAGAAGATGATGGAATCGGTATGTCATTTGAAGATATACGAGACAAATGGATGGTTATTGGAACCTCTAATAAACGCAGAAATCCATATTCTCCAGAACCTATGCATAGAAAATGTGTTGGAGAAAAAGGTATTGGAAGGTTTGCTGTGGATAAATTAGGAGACAATGTAATTATATACACAAAAACAAAAAATAACACCAAACAACTTAAAGTAGAAATAAACTGGAATGAATATGCCAACAAGCAAAAAGAGAGTCAAAACATCTCATTATTTACTGATATAGAAAATGCATATTCATATATTGATGGGCAAGATTTAAATTCTCATGGTACCAAAATAGTAATTTCAGATCTGCATGGTGATTTATGGGATAAAAGTTCTATTGAACACCTAATAAGGGAAATATCAAGTTTAGTGTCTCCATTTGCAAATTTGAAATACAAGTTTGGAGTTAGAGTGGTTGCAAAGGAATTTGGCATTGATATAGAAGCAATAAAAACATTAAACGAATTCGATATAGCAACAGCGATGTTTCATATTGGATACAACAATTCTGATAAAACACAAGAATGTATCAAGTTTAATGAAACTGATTTGTCTTTTTGTAAGGACAACATTCCCATTAAATCATTTGGTGGAATTAGTATGCGTGTTTACTATTTCGATGAATCAGCACGACGCATTTTCCGTAAAATGTTTCCAAATGAAATAATAGATGGATTTAAAGTATATCGTGATGGTATTATCGCAACTCCATTTGCAGATTCCACAAATGATCCAGACAAAAGACGCGATGTCTTGGGAATTGACAAAAGAATTTGGCAAGACATTTTTAGTCGTATTAGTTCTAGAGAGTTTTTAGGGATAATTGACATATCAAGAGATGAAAATCCCAATATAATTGACGCGACAAACAGACAAGATTTTGTTGACAATAAAGAGTATAACGATTTTAAAGATTTTGTAATAGAACAATTAGGTGCATTGCAGAAATACAAGGTTTATGACCGACAGCAAAAAAAGAAAGTCGTTACACAGGATTTACAAAACGCTACAGATGACATAAACCAACTTATTGATGTTGCGAAAAATGTAGTTAAAACCAATCCTGTATTAAAAGAGCAAATAGACCCTCTTATTAGACAGGCTACAAAAACTAGTCAAACTGTAAAAACAGCAATTAAAGAACACAAAAAGGCTGAAGAAGAGTTCTCTAAAAAAGAAAGTGTATATTTAAGCATAATGTCATTGCAAGAATATGCTATACATATTACTCATGCTGTGAGAACTACTCTGAACCAAATAAGGGATCGCGTGGAATACTTCTATGATTATTTCCCTGACGACAATGATAATGATACATTTATTTTGTATGCAAAACAGATGTATGAAAAGTTTCAAATTCTCAACAAAGTAATTGATTTTATGCTGAGTTATTCACAATCTAATCTCAGTACAGAAGAAATTAATTTGGGAGAAACAATTACTGAAATTCTTGAAGGATATGACGACATCTTTGAAAGAGAGGGCATTAGACTTGAATGCGACATTCCTTCAAAATTCATACACAATACAAACAGACAGTTTTTCCGAGATATATTGCAAAATCTTGTTGACAATTCGATAAAAGCACTATGTAATAGTAGTGTTAAGGTCGTAAAATGTAGTTGTAGTGTAGATGACAAAAATATTACTTTGAAAGTTTCTGATACTGGATGTGGAATCCCGAAGGAAAGCTGGGATAATGTTTTTGCTTTGTATTACACAACAACAGAAAAGCAAGGTGGTGCAGGTGTAGGTCTTTATATCGTAAAGACAAGAGTCGAATCATTGAAAGGTACGGTATGTGTTACTGATAGTGATTTTGGCGAAATAGGAACAACAATAAAAATAACAATACCATTAAAAAAGTAATATTATGGAATATAAGGTAATAATTATTGATGACAATGATGTGGATCCCTTGGAGAGAACAATCAAAAGGGAATTCAAAAATGAAGTATCAGAAGTCAAAATTTTCGAAAAGCCTTCTGAAGGTTTGAAATTCATTTTAAACAATTTGAATGAAAGAATGATTGTGTTTCTTGATTGGAATTTTGATGCGGACAGAAAGAATGGTGTCAATATTCTATCAGAAATCAGAAAAAAGACATCATTACTTTCGGTAATTCTAATGTCCGCTAACAATATATCTCAAAACATCTCAAAATTGAAAGATGAGGAGGTATTGCAATTGATTAATGAGACTAATATGTTTTATTACTCAAGAAGTGGCAATGACCACAAAAAAAATGCTTTGGAATTAATAAGAAAGATAAAGGAACAATGGATCTCAAAGTTTGATTGTATTTTAGAAGATTGGTTAATAAAAAATCCAGAAGACAATTCCAAAATAGCATTCAGCCAAGCAGGAGGAAAAAGTTATTCATGGGAGCAAATATTAATAGAACTCCGTAACCAGACTTCTGTTGGCAAAGCTTTTGAGGAAATGATAAATGGATATAATATTAGATTCATAAATAAACTAAAAAAATAATATGAGTGTTATAATAGCATATGATAGTACGGATTCAGAGATGCACAATTTCTTTACTTCGTGTGCAGATGAGATTAAGCAAATTTGTGTAAACAATGGAGTGAATTTCACAGCATATACACAACCAAATTTGTCTGGAAAAACAATTATGGAACAAATAGTAAACAACAAAATTTGTTCCATTTCTGCTCATGGATACAATTCTGGCATTTCTGTTGATGATGAAGATATTATCTCAACCAAAACTACAAATTACAATTTGAATGGCAAGGCGTTATTTGCTATTTCATGCGATTGTGGTCAAGATTTACGACCAGAGTTAAAAAGAATAGGACTAAAATTATTCGTTGGGTATGACAAAAAACTTATGACTCAAGGAGATCTTGATCCTTTTGTAAAGTGCGTTACCAAAGGTATAGATTCTTTCCTTCAGGGATGTACTGTAGAAGAATCAAAAACAGAAATGATGAAATGTTTTGATCAAACTATTAGTGAATTAGAAACCAATGATGACTTCAACGCTGTAGTTGCATTGGAGCATGACCAAAAAGCACTTGTGTTTGACGGTGATTCTAATTTGACATTTTCAATGCTTAATTAAAGTATATATAATAATACCATAATAAAGGCGCAAGAAAGTATATTTAGTATCTAAGAAACAAATTTCTTCAATATTTACAACTTTGAGGAAGAGAGAAAACAGAAATATTCTCAGCATAAATGTAAACTTTTGTCCAAATCTTTATACTTGTACAGAAAAGGCGAACCCAAATTCCTTATCTATATAGATAACACACCGCCCCGCCGAAAGAGAAATTCCTTTCAGCGGGGCGGTGGCATTTTTAATTTATAATGTAATACTACCTCACCCTATTCAACTCCTCAATACTTGGACTTCTGTACAATCCCACATTGAGGTTGCTGTTTTTGCACTGCTCGAGGGTGTGGGTTGGGGGCTCAAGGAAATCGGGGAAAGGCATTCCGTGGAGGGTCTGGAAATAGAGAAGGTTTCCGTCTTTCCACCACTCGGCGTCGCGGGTCTGACACATAAGCCTCTTCTGAACGTCGCGGAAAATATCCCCATCGATGGCGCCCTCGAGGCTGTTCCACTTGCGCTGAAGGGTGCGGGCCTCGTTGATGCCGTTCTGATAGCGGTAGCAAAGTTCGTCCCAGACGGTGCGTCCTGACTGACACTTGTGGGTCCACGAAACGTGGTGGAACCAGAGAAGATACTTGTCGGGACAGGTCTTGATATCCTCCATAACATTTCCGAAGGCTGGATTGTACTGCGAGGTGTTGTCGGTGCCTGTGGCCTTGGTGCGGTCGAATCCGAGACCATCCTTATCTGCCTGATTGTAGAAAACAGGAAGCCAGTCGCGACGGATTGGCCTGTTGTCCCAGGCGCCTGGTGCGTAGTGCGAGTCGCCAAACTGATGATGGAGGCCGAGAGGCATTTCGTAGTCAACCACGGCCTCGCGACTGCTCATAAGCATAGATGCGAGTGTGGAATGTTGCTTGGGGCTGAGGCTTGGGAAAGTGAGCGAAACCCACTCGTCGGCAATGGTCTGAGCGTCCAGATCGGGATTCCACGCCATACGTCCAAAACAGTACCAGTTGCTCTGAGCCAGCGGATGACCTGTCCAGCAGGCGTCGGTGCCCGTGTTGGCAACTCCCGCGATGGCATTGTAGCGACTGCGGAGTTGGTTGCGCTTGTAGTTGGCGTAGGTGGTCACCTCCTTGAAAAACTCCTCCCACATAGTGCCGAGGTATGCGAGGTGGTTGGCCTGACCGAGGTATTCCTGAGTAATCTGGAACTCAGGCATTTCGGCGGTCTTGGCGAGGGCGTCGTAGAGAGCGTTGTATGGCTCGCGTGGCTGAAAATCTATCGGGCCGTTCTTCACCTGGATAATCACGTTGTCGAGAAACATTCCGTCGAGATCCTCGAACTCCAGACGTGCCTGCTTTGCCCTGTCGGGGTCGGTGGGATTGTTGATGAAGGCCCTCCACATTACTATACCGCCGTATGGACGGATGGCTGATGCGAGGAGGTTGGCACCGTCGGCGTGGTTGCGTCCGTAGTCCATTGGGCCTGGCTGACCCTCAGAGTTGGCCTTCACGAGGAATCCGCCAAAATCTGGTATCAGGCTGTAAATCTCCTTGGCCTTGTCTTTCCACCAGCGCTGAACGTCCTTGTCCATAGGGTCGGCGGTTGGGAGTCCGCCAATCACCTTGGGGCTCGAGAAGTTTACGGCCAGGTAAACCCTGATGCCGTAGGGTCTTAGCGCGTCGGCGTATTGCTTGGTCATCTTCAGGACCTCGGTTGTAAGCATCTTGGGTGACGCGTTCACGTTGTTGAGCACTGCGCCGTTGATTCCTATGGAGGCGTTGGCGCGGGCGTAGGTTGTGTTGTTTAGCGGACAATTGAATACGTCGGCCATATCGTTTTCGCCCAGAGCCTCAGGGAATCCCTTTACATTCCAGAAAATGGATTTTCCAGCATATCCGCGCTCGGAGTTTCCGTCCAGATTGTCCCAGTGGTTCAGGAGCCTGATATCGTGGAACGGGCTGTCTGATACCTCGAAATCCTTGTCGGTCTTGCCCAAAGTCTGCATTTGCAGGAGTCTGTAGGCGCCGTAGAGCAGGCCAATGTCGGAGATGGATTTCACGGTGACGGCGCCATTCTTTGCGCTGATGCTGAATGCGTCACGCTTGGCGCCCTGCCTCTTCTCGATTATGAGGCTAACGGCACCGCCTTTCCAGCCGTCCTTGAGTTCCTTGATGGCGATATCGGTGGTTGGCGTGGCCTTGCCCTTTAGCGTTACTGATGCTCCGCTGTTGCTCGAGGTCCCCAGCCATAAGCCCGAGCCATTGTCGGCGTAGGTATTTTCGTTTGTCCCTAACAAGCACAGAAATGCAAACAATGAGATTAGTATTTTGTTTCTTATCATAATTGTTGTGTTTTTTATCCTAACAGTCTCTTATAAAGGTCGAGCAAAAACATGCTCTCGCGAACGTCCATTCCGTCGGCGTCGCACATATAATAGCAGTCCTGAATAATGCCCTTCAGGGTGCCCTTGCTCAGGTATTTCTTGAAAACGCTCACGGTTCCGTCCAGCAGGTAGGCATCGGCTGTCTTCATGAGTTCCAGGGCGTTAGAGATAATATAATCGGCATCCACGTCGATCTGCGCGCGGTTGAAAATGTACCTGACCGAGGCCTTCACGTTCTCGATTTCGCCGTCGGCCAATACGCCGTCCTGATTGCACGACATTAGGAAGAGGCAGGTTACGCGCTCGTAGAAATCCACCTTTCCGCATTCGTTCTTGAAATCCTTGCGCTCCTTGTCGCTCATCTCGGCCAGGCCAGCGCTCAGGGTGCATGGCTCAATGCCGTCCATACGCATAATATGCAGTAGTTCTTTGTCTTTTGTCATAATATTCAATGGTTTTGTTTACCTGACGCACTGCAAATTTTGCACCAATTATAATGGTCGCCTGTAGGTAATGGTCCTGTTGAATGCCACAAACGAGACCTCAGCCACCTCATCGTTCTCATCGCGCACAATCTCCACGGGCGACGGTATGGCATCGATCAATCTGTTAAGTCTCTTCCTGAAAAACGCCATCATTTGGTTTTGTTTAGATTCAGCTGATGGCGCTAACAGATATTCTGGAATCTCGATATCCGTGTCAGTCAGCACAATAGGAATCTTAGTCGGCAATTCAGCTGATACAATCATTTCGTCGGCTACAATATCCTGGCCATCAGCTGATATATTTTCATCTGTATCAGCTGATACGGTTTCATTGCCATTAGCTGATACGGTTTTTATTGTATTAGCTGATACAGTTTTATTGCCATTAGCTGATATAAATACCTGTGTATCAGCTGATGGCGACAAAACTTCGCGTGGTATAGGAGTTACGGTGGAGGTGGCTAACCCGTGGATTGACACAGCGTCCTGGGTATGGTAGTAACGTGTAAGGCCAAACCAGCCCAACGCCAGAACCGCCACGGCAGAGGAGATTTTCCACAGGAGCGGAATCACACGGCCCTGACGCTTCAGCCCCTGAGCATCAGGCATTTGGATGGTGTCGTCAGGCCTTAATCTACATTTGGAGTATATGGAGGCTGATTCCTGGTTTTTCTCGCTGACGGACAGGAGTTTGGCGTATTCGGCGCGCTCCTCGGGAGTAGCAATGCCCTCCATTACGAGCACGGCGAGCCTGTCGAAATAAGGCACGCTCATGTCGTCGAAATCCGAGGTGTGCTTCATGTTGTTGATGAAGTTCTGCGGAAGTTTTGGAGAATCCTCCGTATCGAAATCTGTAAGCCTCATAGTCAAAATTCCTCCACTAAATAGTTTTCGGGGCAGGCGCCCACCTTTGTGAGATAATCCTTCAGGAAAACCCTGGCCCTGAATATGTAAACCTTTACTGCGCTGAGCGATAGAGAGGTAATCTCGGCAATCTCGTCGTAGGAGTAGCCCTCGTAGTCGCGGAGCAGGATTACGGAGCGCTGAGCCTCGGGAAGTTTCTGCAATGCCTTGTGCAACACGGCGTTGAGGTCGCTGTAGTCGGTGTATCCAGTTGGTGAGTTGGCCTCGGTGGGCTCATCGGCCGAGAGACGCTTTTCCCGGCGCATCAGGTCTATCATGGCATTGTATGCGCAGGTGAAGAGGTAACTCTTGGCCTTCTTTGCATCGAGTTTGCCGTGATTTTCCCAAAGCCTGGCAAACGAGTCCTGCACCAGATCCTGAGCCGTGTCGCGGTTGCCCAAGCTCTTCAGCAGAAACCTGTAAACGGCATTGGAATACTCATCCACGCATTTATTGAACTCGCTGGTGGTCATTTACATATTGAATTTTACGCCTATCGAGAAGGTCTGGAACTGAGGGCCTCTGTTATCGCGAAAAATGCTAACGGGGCAGTACTCGCCGAAAAACTGGATATCGCCATAACCGAGTCCACCTATCAGGCTGTAGCGAAAAAGTCTAGTAAAGAATTCGTCCTTGACTCTATTCTTATGACGGTCGCCGTCCTCCTTCCAAATCATCTTGGTACGACTTCCAATTCTTACTTGACCCTTGATGCCAGCCGTTAGGTAGATAGGCTTATTATTATTGTTCCTCATCTGAAACTCCATCATCAATGGAATGCCAGCGTAAATTGTCCTGAGGTTCATTCTCTTAAAACCATTCTCTGGAACATTGTCGTTGTCGTTTGCAACAGTGCCGTCAATACGGTCATCGAACACTAAGTCTTGGTTACGTACAAGATTGAATGGTTTCTTGAATCCGTAGTGGTTGAACTCGAGATCAAAGCCAGCCTCTATGGCAAACCATCTTGTGATTGATGGAATATCAAACGGATCCCAGTAGAGGTCGAGATTCAAGCTTCGTCCACCACGGAACTCCTTCCAAGGAGCGCATAAAGGAGAATCTATCAAATCGTCGCAAATATAGTTGTTCCAGCCGAGGAAAGTTCCGTCCATGTGGCTGATGAATCCGTTGCGTTCCCTATCGTGCCTCTCCACTCTCCATCCGCCATTGTTTATCTCTATGGTCTTGCTGACGCTCACGATTGAGTCGCCGTTCTTGACGGTAGTAGTGGTAGTGGTTCTTGTTTTCCAAGGAGTAGTTGTAGTTGAGGTAGAAACAGTAGTATCATTCTGCGCAAAAGCCAGCACCGATGCCACAGCCATTGCCAATGTTAGAATAATCCTTTTCATAGCATATAAAATTTTATGGGTTTATTGATTCATTTAACACCCATAAGACGGATAAGGAGGCGAAAAGTTACAGGGAGAGGGATTTTTTTTTTCAAGGATATCACTTGCCTCCCAGAATCAAATCGTCAGGCAACTGCACAGACTCAATTTGTTCTTCCTTGGGGATATCAGCAACCTCATTACGATTTACAAAAAAATCCACAAGCCTCTCGTTGATATAATAGTTGACACGGCCAACCTTCACCTTCTGCAACAAGCCCGCTTCTACAATCATATCCAAATACTTGGAAGCCGTAATTCTTTGAATCATCATATCACGTTGAAAATATTCCAACTTCGTATATGGATAGAAGAACAGATTGTTCAGCAATTCGTGCTTGTACTTGGAACCGAACAATGGTCGCAAAACAAACTTGAACTGAGACATAAGCCCTGATATGCCCGAAACAAGTTTGATAGTCTCCTTGGCAGTCTCCTCAATACCCTTCAAGATAAACAGAATCCAATTCTCCCATTCCTTTGAATTGTCGCCTTCGGTATCACGAATCGATTGAATCAGTCTATAATACTCACCTTTATTGTGTGTGATATAACGGCTCAGGTACAAGATTGGCAAATCTATCCTGTCTGAAATTACAAGATATAGAATGTTTATAATTCTGCCAGTTCTACCATTACCATCATAAAAAGGATGAATACTCTCAAACTGATGATGAATAATCGCAAGTTTTATCAAAGGATCAAGGCCATCGGAATCATCGTTGATAAAATTCACAAGATTGCTCATCAGAGAATCAATTATCATAGAATCCTGAGGCGGAGTATATACAACTGCGCCATCACCCCTTCGCAAGGCAGTACCAGGAACAGAACGGAAACCCGTATTTGTACCTGTCAATACACTCTGAATCTCCTTTATCATATTAAGAGAAAGAATCCCAGATTTCTTGACAAGAGAAAAACCTTTAAGTATCGCTTGTCTGTAATTCAAAACCTCCTTGGTGGAAGCATTAACAATAGAGTCAGAAACCACTCCAGCCTTATACAAAGCGTCGTGAGTTGTTACAATATTCTCTACGGCAGAACTTTCCTTTGCCTCTTGAAGTGTAAGTGAATTTATAAGAATATTCTCATTAGGAATAGTATGAGCCAAACCTCTCAACTCAGCCAGTTTCATATTGGCCAAATTAAGTTGACGTAATATTGATTTGGTCTCCAAATCATATTTAAGCGGTAATGTTGGGATATCGTATGACTTCATAGTTTTTTATTTTACAAACACAAAAATAAATACTATACTTGAAAAGACGAAACAATATGTATAAAAATTTCGATTTTTTATACATATCACAAACAATATGTATAAAAATCTCATTTTTTTATGCATATCACGAACAATCTGCTCAAAAATTTCATTTTTTTATACATATCACCACCTATCTGCTCAAAAATCTCGATTTCTTATACATATCCCCATCAATAAATTCTTTATTCTTAATCCATTTTCATATCTTTGCGCACAATATTTTTTCATCAATCCATTTACTAATAAAATATGAGACCAATTAAAACATTTCTATCCTTATCGGCCGTGGCGCTGATTCTGAGTTCCTGCGGTGGCGGGGCAAAGGTGACGGACGTGGAAAACGGCGTGGAGATCCTCTTCTCCAACAACTCGGGAACAAGGGTTTCGTTCTGCACAGACAACACCGTAAGATGCACCAAGTGGGTGGACGGCAAGAAGGAGACCAACAGCCTTGTAACAAGGTATGTACCTCAGAGAGTGGAGGTAAAGCGCTTTGAGAGCGACGATTACGTATTCGTGAAGAGCAACTCGGTAATCGTGGCTGTCAGCAAGAAAGACGGCGCCGTTACATACCTGAACTCCGACTCCACGGCCTATCTCAGCGAAGGCGTCAGCAAACTTACTCCTATCGAGATAAAGGGCGACAAGGGCTATTCGCTGAATCAAAAATTAAAAATCAACAATGACGTAGCAATCTACGGTTTCGGGCAGAATCAGGACAATGTGATGAACTACCGAAACAACAAAGTGGCTCTCTCTCAGAGCAATACCAACGCCGTAAACCCCGTGATGATGACCACCGACGGCTACGGAATCCTTTGGGACAACTACTCTTTCACCACATTCGAGGAGAAGGACAATGTGGTGGATATCAGTTCCAAAATAGGCGACAATATCGACTACTACGTGTTCACAGGCCAGAATATGGACGCCACGATATCAGAATACCGACAACTTACAGGCAAGGCAGTGATGCTTCCAAAGTGGGCGTTCGGATACTGGCAGAGCAAGGAGCGCTACAAGACTCAGGACGAACTGCTTGCCGTGGCCACAAGATACCGCAACGAGAATATTCCCATCGACTGTATGGTTCAGGATTGGGAATGGTGGGAGCCCGGCAAATGGAGCGGAATGGAGTTCGACACCACACGTTTCCCAAACCCTACCGCTATGATGGACCAACTCCACAAGATGAACCTCCACGCCATAATCTCCGTTTGGCCCTGCGTGGGTCTCGATGCCCCTATGCACGGCGATATGTACTCCAAGGGCTATATGTACGAGCCCATCGGATGGGGAAACTTCAGATACATAGACGTTTACAACCCCAAGGCGATGGACCTCTACAACCAGTATGTTTACAAGAATGTGTATCCGACAGGTTTCGACGGATGGTGGCACGACAGCACCGAGCCCGACGTTACCAACTCGCTCACCAAGGAGGCGCATCAGTATGAGACTGAGCGACTTGACAACTGCCATCTCGGATCTCAGGCCCGATACCTGAACACCTACGTGCTCGCGCTCTTGGACAACGTATATAACAAGTGGACCTCCACCGACAAGCGCCGTGCCTGCATACTTACACGATCGGCATTTGCGGGTCTCCAACGCGACGGAGCCATCACTTGGAGTGGCGATATTGGCGCAAGTTGGCAGATTTACCGCGACCAGATTACCGCGGGCCTCAATTTCTGTATGTCAGGCATTCCATATTGGAGTTTCGATATCGGCGGATTTCTGATAGGCAGTTACGACGGCCTCTTCACCTACGGCGCCAAGGATCCTGCCTATATGGAGTTGTACACCAGAATGTTCCAGTTTGCCACATTTGCTCCTATCTTCCGCTCCCACGGGTCTGATGCTCCCAGGGAAATGTGGGAAATGGGCGAGTTCAAGAGCGTTCTCGTGGATTTCGACAAGTTGCGCTACCGTCTGATGCCATACATTTATTCCCTTGCGGGACGCACATACACAGAGGATTACACAATGATGAGAGGTCTTGCGATGGATTTCTCGGCCGACAGAAACGTTCTCGGAATCAAGGACGAGTATATGTTTGGCGACAATATGCTCATAGCGCCCGTCACCGACTATATGTATCACACGCCTCCGCAGATCTCGAAGATGGTGCCTCCTGATGCTTTCCTCACCAACGACGGCAAGCCCGGCATCAGCGCCAAATACTTCAACGACAAGGATTTCAAGAACCTGACCAAGGAGGAGATTGCCGAAAACGTTGACGTATATTGGTACGACGGCCGTCCCGATTACGTTACCGACAGCGCCTACTCAATCCGTTGGGAAGGCAAGTTGCTGGCCCCTGAGACAGGCAAGTATCAGTTCCAGATAAAGAGTTTCGACAGCCGTGTAATCATCCTCAACGGCGACACACTGAAAGTGGCCCTCGACTGCAACGAGCCTTATTTCGAGTTCGTTAACTTGGAGGCAGGCAAGGAATACCCGATAATCTGCGAGACTCAGAACCACCAGACAGGCGCCGCGAGGTTCCGCCTCTATTGGAAGACTCCATCGGATTTTGCCAAAGAGGGCGAGAAGGCCAACCGCAAGAAAACCCGCAACGTATATCTTCCAGCGGGCACCAAGTGGTTCGATTTCTTCACCAACAAGGAATACGACGGTGGCCAGACTGTAACGATGGACGCCCCGATAGAGAAGATGCCGGTACTCGTAAAGTCAGGCGCCATTCTGCCGATGGGTCCAGTGGTTCAGCACGCCAACGAGAGCCCTGATGCTCCCCTCGAAATCCGCGTTTACGCAGGAGCCGACGGCAAGTTCACTCTCTATGAGGACGAAGGCGACAACCTCAACTACAAGGACGGTGCATTCTCTACCATAGAGTTCTCGTATTCGGCCAACAACGGCAAGTTGACAATCTCTGACCGCAACGGATCATTCGCCAATATGGTAGAATCCCGCATCTTCAATGTCATACTCATCACCGACGGCAAGGCTTCTGCAAGCAAGAGCGTGAAGTATGATGGCAAGAAGATTGAGGTGGAAATGTAATTTTTTATTTCGCACAGATTACACAGAAAACACAGATCTTGCACTGATAATAAATCAAAGTGAAAAATCTGTGTTATCTGAGTAATCTGTGCGAAAATTTTTAATTGTTTATCAAATAAACATTGCCATATAGAAAGGCAAGGTGATTTTCTTGCCGTCACGACCAAGGTTGCCAGCGCAAAACTTGTAGCCCATTTCTATATCAGAATGTTTCAGAATCGAATTCAGCGAGGTGGTTTTGCCCTTGTTGGCCTTCACCTCTATTGGTACAGGGTGGGCGTTTTTTTCAAGGATAAACTCCAACTCCACCTGTGAATTGTCGTGACAGAAATATCTTAGTTTACAACCCTTCTTCAACAGGAAATCGGCAATCAAGTTCTCGTAAATACCACCCTTGGCAGGTCCTGTCAGGGTATCCTCAATGATGGCGCGTTTCATCTCGTGACCAAACATTGCTATCAGCAGTCCGATATCGGTGGAATAAACCCTGAACTGATCGGTACGCTCGTAACTTGCAAGCGGGAACGAAACCGTAGTCACATTCCTGCAATACGAGATAAGTCCAGCGTCGCGGAGCCAGTCGAGGGCATTGCCGTATTTCCTTGACGTTCCCTTGTTTTCAACCACCGAGAACTGAAACTTTGTATTATCCTTGGCCAACTGCTTAGGGAGCGACAAGTAGCAATTCCTTGCCTTGGGCTTGTCGGCCGATGGCGCATACTTGGCAATGTCGTTGAGATACGAGGCCAGAATCTTTTCCTGCTCCTGAGTCACAATGTTGAAATCAGAGGTTTCCAAATACCTGTTCACAACATTCGGCATACCCCCAATCGTCATATACTCACGCACATACTTCAACATCTTTTGGTTTATGACATCATCCACAGGCTCGTTGTTCTCCATATTCTGCCTCAGCGACTCCATTATATCGTCAGAAATGCCGACAGCCCACAGAAATTCCTGAAAATCAAGAGCGTACATAGATATCTGACGCTCGTATCCCACTGGATACGACGACACTTCCCTATAATTGAGCCCCAGCAACGATCCTGTCGCAATCACATCAAACCTGTTGTCGTCGGCCCAGAATTTAAGGGAAGTACGGGCCTGAGGACACGACTGAATCTCGTCGAGAAGCAGAAGCGTGTCGCCCTCCACGAAATGTGCCGACGGCATATAGAGAGTGATTTTCTTTATGAGTTCGTCCACCGACAGGTCGGAATCGAATATGGACTTCAATTCAGGGTTCTGCTCAAAATTTATCTCAATATAGTGCCTGTAATGAGTCTCACCAAAGTGCCTTACAATGTAAGTTTTTCCAATCTGACGCGCGCCCATTATCATCAGACATTCCCTGTTTTTGGAGTTTTTCCAATCCACCAAAGTATCCGAAATTTTTCGTTTTAGCATAATTCTCTGTATTACACCTAATTACAACCATAGTTGCATATTTTCGGTATGTTTTCGGATGCAAAGATGCATATTTTCGGTGGGTTTTGCAAGGGTAAGTTGCATATTTTCGGTTGATTTTGGCAGAAGTATCTGCCTAAAAACAAAAGTATCTGCCTATTTTTGCACTAAAAATAGGCAGATACTCGGAGGAATAGGCAGATACTATGGAATGTTTTCAGGTTTACTTTTGTTTATTATATTAATATGTGGCTAATCCTTTTTGCGCCAATTTGGCCAGATTGCTTTGTATCATAAGTTTTACGGCGTCATCACCAATTCCTATTGGAAGGTTTTCTATATCTACGCCTCCTACAATCTTGGTTCCGTTGAAATATGAGAAAATGCCTGCGTGAGATTTGCGTACATCGTTGTCACAGGCAGAGACATCAAACTTGACATTTACAGCCACTTCCTGAGGCTCGTCTTCAAGGTTGTCATAAATGAAATTGGGAAGTTTTATTGCCTTGATCTCTCCTACATTCATCTTGGCATAACCATAAAGACGCTTTCGAGAGGTTTTGTTAGTCGGGATAATCTTCATATCATCTTCCCAAGAATCAACAGCCAGACGGACAACCGAAATGTAATCCTCCTTCAAATGCCTCCGCAACAAAAACGCATCGTCGATAATCCTGCCGTCAATAATCATCGATGGCTCAAAAATGGCTCGGGCCACAAATTCCGAATTATTCAAGCCTTCCATTTTGTAAGAATTTTAATGGTCTTGTCAACAGAAAACGGAATGGGATCACAGCCTATATTCTGTCCATTCTTGTTCATATAATACGAAATGGTGTCGTTGGCAATGTTTATCACGGCATTTCTGTCATCAGAAACCATCAGAAGAGTGCCATTGATTTTGGGCTCAATCGTCCAGCCATTCAGCAAATTATCAGACGCAGATCTCAGCACGGACTTGAAATTCTTTACAGTTTTTTTCTCCAAAGGAACGGCATTTTCGCCATCCCAGCCTTGCTCGTATTCCTGCAAATCGGAAAGTTTGTTTAGAAGTTCAAGTTGCTTGCTTGGGTATGTGGACACAAATGCAGTTCTTGTGGCAGAAGTAATGCTTTTGAGATATGCCAGAATCTTGTCAAGGCAACTCTGATCATCCGCCACGAGACTTAATTGGTAAAAAATTTCGGAACTAACACTTGCTGTATTCATAATTATCTGTATTACACCTAATTACAACCATAGTTGCATTCTCGGTATGTTTTCGGATACAAAGTTGCATATTTTCGGTGGGTTTTGCAAGGGCAAATTGCATATTTTCGGTTGATTTCAAGCAAATACTATGCATCAGCATTATTGTCAGTCGAGGTTGCAACCTTTTTATCAGAAGTTGCAACCTTTCCGTCTTAGGTTGCAACCTTTTGGAATGGATAGTTTTATTGAATCAATCACAAGAACTTTTGTCTTTTAGTATAAATATCTGTAATACACTCAATTACAACCTCAATTACTTATCCTAAATAGCATCTGACTTTATTGAGAGACAATTGTTATTGTGTACTATCTATCACTAATGGGCAGATAATTATATTGGGAAAGAATTCTTTTGTCAAAGTTTATTGTTACATTTGCGTCATATCCATTTAAGAAAAAATTTTGGTACTTCACAAAAATGCGCTACTTTTGTAGTGATCATCCGCAAGGTTGGTCAATACATACAGTAATATACATTTGCTTAACTTTATAGTGAAATCTGGTAAATTTCTAACGACAGGCATAAGCGAATGGGCATTCCGAGTGTCTATAACTCTCCGGGAACGGGGCTGTTGTAAATATTTCGGCGTGGAGTACCATTCTATTGTTACGCCTGTCAGGTTTACCAGAGCCCACTATATTGTAATGATAAATTAGGTTTCCGCGCCTTTTTTATTGTTGCTGAGAGTGAATGTAATGCATTGAATTGAATTACAAAAAACTCAAATCTATGGAAAAATTAAAAACCAAGGACAATTCGTACTTCTACAAGGGCGAACTTTACAGTCGGAGACCTTATAGCGTTTCAGGTGAAGTTGTCAGAATCGTGACCGACAATGAATGTAATTTTTGCAGGAGACTCAAATATGAAGAATATGACGTAATCGACAAGGGTGAAAGAATTATAGACTCTATCCCTGTCCTGAATCTATTTCGCGATAGGTACGAAACGTCATACAATCCTTTGACAAAACTGCCCGTCAACATTCAGTTTATGACTCCCGACAAGGCTAATAAACTATTCCACCCAACAGGAATTAGAAGTTGGTTCTTTAAAAAGATTGACACAGGAAGCAAGGCGGAAATTTTCGCTGGTGACATATTATTCCGTCATCCATTCTTCCCCAACACTTACGTAGAGGACATCAGCGAGGTTAAATTGTTCCAGGACAGAATTAGTTGTATCAGTGCCTTAGCAGGTAAACTCGGAGCCTCCAAAGTGGAAGGACACGCCATTTGGAAAGGTTCTTCCAAACGCACAATGAACATATCAGGTGGAATAGATTATCAGATATATTCATTGGAAGGTAATTACAAAGAAAAACAGAAGGAGAAATATCAGAAAGAGTTTTCTCTAACCGATGAATTCAGCGGAGGAACTCCTGATTTGAAAGAAGCCGAAAGATATGCCACAGAAGTTGGACTAATCAACAACAGTGACATCAAAAATCTGATAGAAGTCCGTAAAGGTAAAAATCCGATCAAATCAAGACATATCAAGATAAGTCTCTCCGAAGAAATCGAAAAAATGAAAGCGATTGCGTTCAAACTAAACGTAGTACCAACCCTAGCATTAAAGGGTAAATACAAGGAAACTTGCGAGACTTGTAATGAAGTTGACTTTGAATTCACAATCATATTCTAAGATTTTTGGCGATAGTCCAAACGTTAAAACAATTATAGTAATCGTTTAGCCAACAACAAAAAAGGCTGTCTAAAACTTTTTTTATGAGACAGCCTTTTTTTTATAATTATTCTACACATCATTTATTTGTCTATTTATTCAACTTTTCTCCCCAAAAACTTTTGTAAATCTTTAAATAATAAATTAACTTTGCAATTAAGACAAAATTTAAACGATTTAAACGGTTTTTAAACGACTAATACCAACTTAATACACTACGAATCAGTTAATTAAATCTTTAAAATTTAAACGATTTAACCGATTTTAACCGATATAATTAACTGATTTCAGGCTTATATAATTAAGTTTCAGGTATTTGCCGTTTAAAAATTTAACCGATTTAACCGATTTTTCAAGCCCGAGAATGTTAAGGTGAAGTATCTGCCTATTTTTGCACTAAAAATAGGCAGATACTTGGAGGAATAGGCAGATACTTATTTGATAATATATCCCGAGGCGCGGGCCTTGCCTACCTTTTCGATATAGCCTGACGCTATCAAATCGGCAAGAGTTTTTTCGATAGTGGCCTCGCTGATATCAGGAGCAAGCGCAATAATCTCACGCTTGGTGATTTTGCCAATATGACGGGAGATTATCTCCTTTATACGCTCGGGCTTGGAGACCTTTATGTAATGAAGACGCTCCACTCGATGCTCAAACTCGTTGTAAGCCTTCACAAGAATCCCCAACATATACCTCACAAAAGGCATTGCTGAATTCTGATTCTCGTGCCATCCATTACTGCTGATGCCAAGTGTCTCATAATAAGATTCCTTGGTTTTCTCAATCAACATTTCTATACTGATATATTTGCCCACAATAAAACCAGCACGATACAACAGCAGAAGCGTCAGGAGCCTGCTGATACGCCCATTGCCATCGCTGAAAGGGTGGATGCAAAGAAAATCGAGCCCAAACATACAAGTAAGCAACAGCGGATCGTGCGCCCCGTCCTCTATGGCTTTGTTGTAGGCATTGCACAACTGCTCTACGGCATCGGCGGTAAGATACGCAGGCATAGGCTTGAATCTTACTTTCTGATTGCCGTCTGGGCCTGTCTCGGCGATAATGTTGTCGGTATTCTTGAACTGACCGCCAATATTTATTTTGCAAAACGAATACATATTCTTGTGCAACTGCAATATCGTATTTGGACGCGGATTTATATACTCATAACTTTCGTGAATGGTTGCGAGCACCTCTCTGTATCCAGCAATCTCCTCCTCCTTACGGTTTTTGGGCTCAGCCTTGTCCTTCACCAACTCCTCGAGACGCTTGTCGGTGGTGAAGATTCCCTCAATTCTATTGGAGGCGCCAGTGCTCTGAATTTTAGCCACTTCCAACAACTGAGTCAAGATATCGGGCTTGGCCTCCACAAACAAATTCTGCCTGCCCTTGCACTCCCTAAGAGTTCCAAGCAGGTTTACAATCTCAGGAGTCAGCAACTCCGACGGTCTGTTCCTATAATCGAATTCGTGCATAATTTCTGTGTAAGTATCCGCCACAAATTTACTATTTATCTGCCTAAAAACAAAAGTATCTGCCTATTTTTGCACTAAAAATAGGCAGATACTCGGAAAAAAATAGGCAGATACTAGTCATCTCCTACCATTCCACAGCCTCCAATTTTCGTTTCTTTTTGGCAATAGGCATATCCATAGATATCACATCCACACCAAGAGCAACACTTATTTTAGCGATAGTGGCTATGGTGAGGTTGTGTGTGCCTGAAAGCCAACGGCTTACCTCTGTCTCTGTTTTGCCAACCATTTTAGCAAAATCCTTCTGAGAGAGGTTGCGTTCTTCAAGTATTTTGTAAATATTGTTTGCGATGGCAACACACATATCAACCTGTTTCTGTATTTCAGGAGTTACAAAACGCTGTCTGCACTCCTCCATTAATGCGTTGATTTTCATAATTAATCCTCCTCTTCATTTATATAGAACGACAATTCTCCCGACAAATGGGTTCCTATAATGGTAATCATTTTTCGGTTTTCTCTCATCTTTATCTCGAAGTCGATTTTTTGTAATGTTTTCACACACTTGCTCAAATAAGCATCCTCGTTATAAGTAGCGGTGTTCTTGACGCCTCCATTACCCAAAATCAAAACTTTTTTGTTGATAACGATGCAATATACTCTCAGCCTTGAAGAATCAAGATATTTTGCAGGAAGTGCTTGTACTCTATCGTTAGGACGCCCCTCGTAGCGGAAATACCTGTCTTCTGCAAAGTTCTGTTTTATCACGTTCAGACGAGCGAAAATAACACCAAGGTCATTGCTAAACTCCTCCTTGTCCTTAAACTCAATAATGAATTTTTCGAACTCGGTATATTCTTCGCCTTCAAACTTTGGAGAATAAAGACTCACCTTTTCTCCATCTTCAAGCAACTCTATCAACAAATTACGTTTCATATCTCATAATTGATTTTGTTTGCAAATATAATAATCCCAATTCAAACAATCAACTTTTATGTTGATTATTTTTCCTAAATAATCATCCCCCAAATCATTTATCTGACTATTTTGAATGCAAAACTTTATTTTTTCTCCCTCAAAACTTTTGTAAATCTTTAAATAATAAATTAACTTTGTAAACTACTAAAAAAACACTCCAAATTTTATGAAAAAACTTATAACATCAATTTTCGCCATCGCAATGTCGATGACTGCAAGTGCTCAGCAAGTTATATTCTACACGCCGGGCACGGTGAGGATCGTGAAGACCTCCGACAACAAGCCTTACAACTTCGACAACGAACTCTCGCTTGTGGTTACGGCCAAGCCCGAGAACGTTAAGGTGAAGGTGTCAGCATCAGGCCAGATAAAAACTTACAGGACCGACAAACTCACAGTGGAGGTAAACACTGAGACTCAGACCGTTACCTTCCGCGATAATAAGGGCAATATCCTGATGCAGGAGGGCAAGTGCGCCTTCGAGAGCATCAGCAACGGCCCCGACAAGGGCAAGTACAAGGTTTCTCAGAGTTTTGCCTTGGGAGCCAACGAGCCAATCTACGGAATCGGACTCCTGCAAAACGGCAAGATGAACCTCCGTGGCGAAAACCGTCTGATGATTCAGAACAACCTGGAAGACTACGCCCATTTCTTCCAGTCGCAGAAGGGCTACGGCGTTTATTGGGACAACTATTCGCCAACCCAGATCACCGACAAGGACGATTTCAAGTGGGAATCGCAGGTGGGCGACAAGATCGACTACTACTTTATGTATGGCGGAAACGCCGACGGTGTAATCCACGAGATGCGCAAACTCTCGGGCCACGTGCCTATGCTTCCGCTCTGGACTTTCGGATTCCATCAGAGCAGGGAGAGATACAAATCGAGCAAGGAACTGCTTGAAGTTGTGGACCGTTACCGCAAGGACGGCGTGCCTTTCGACGGTATCATTCAGGACTGGCAATACTGGGGCAACAACTATCTCTGGAACGGTATGGACTTCCTGAACGAGGATTTCAGCAACTACCGTCAGATGATAGACCACGTGCACGATATCAACGCCCACATCAGCATCAGCATCTGGGCAAGTTTCGGACCTATGACTCTGGCATTCCGCGAGTTGCAGGAGAAAGGCCTCCTCTACTCGTTCCAGACCTGGCCTCAGAGCGGACTATCGGCCTGGCCTCCCAATATGCAGTATCCAAGCGGTGTACGTTGCTACGATCCATACTCGCAGACCGCCCGCGATATCTATTGGAAGCACCTTTCAAGGCTTCATAAATACGGCATCGATGCCTGGTGGATGGACAGCACCGACCCCGACCACTTGGATTTCAAGGACTCGGACCTCGACGAGGTGAAGCCCGTAACCAACCCTCGCACAGGCAAGGACCAGATGCAATCCTGGCGTTCGGTGCGCAACGCTTTCGCACTCTGCACCGTGCAGGGAATTTACGATAAGCAGAGAGCATCAGACTCCACAAAACGTGTTTTTATCCTGACACGCAGTTACTTTGCGGGTCAGCAACGCACAGGAGCCAACACTTGGAGTGGCGACGTAAGTTCGTCGTGGGATTCGTTCCGCAAGCAGATTCCTATCTGCCTCAACTACACCCTCACCGCCAATCCAAACGTGAATACCGACCTTGGAGGCTTCTTCGCCAACGCCTACAACAAGGGCTATGTGGACCAGACGGCGTGCAAGAATCCAATGTATCAGGAACTTTATATCCGCTGGATGCAGTTTGGAACATTCTGCCCTATGATGCGTAGCCACGGAACCGAGGTTTTCAGGGAACTCTATCATTTTGGTGCTAAGGGAGAGCCCGTGTATGATGCTTTGCTCAATGCCGTGAAACTCAGGTACAAACTCCTGCCTTACATTTACAGCCAGAGTTGGCAGGTATCCAAGAACGACGACTCGTATATGCGTGCGTTGGTTATGGATTTTCCTGACGACCAAAACGTCTGGGACAATAACCGCGAGTTTATGTTTGGACGCTCGATACTTGTGGCACCCGTCAACAAGGCGCTCTACACTCCCGAACAGCCCAACGAGACCGACGAAATGTCGGGCTGGAACCGCAACAACAAGAAACTCTACATAGAGGGACTCACCGCCGATTGGAAGGCCGACAAGACTTTCGAGGTCTATCTGCCCAAGGGCGCCAAGTGGTACGATTTCTACACCAACAAACTCTACAACGGAGGCGTCAACATCCAGGCCGACGGCACAATAGACCACTGCCCGGTTTTCGTGAAGGCTGGAAGCATTGTTCCGCTCTGTGGCAAGGACGTACAGTACGCCAACGTAGCCGATTGGGAGACTCTCGACATTATGATTTATCCGGGTGCTGATGCCGACTTCACTCTCTACGAGGACGAGGGCGATGGCTACAACTACGAGAAGGGCATCTGCTCAACCATAGATTTCCATTGGAACAACAAGACCCGCACACTCACCATCGGCAACCGCAACGGACAGTTCCCGGGTATGAAGACCACCCGAAAGTTCAACATCGGCATCATCGGCGGATCGTCGTACACCGCCACCTACAACGGCAAGAAGATGAACGTAGCATTGCCGTTGGGATACTAAATTTAAAACAAGAAAACGCGCTTTATAAACCTTTCATCTGATTTGGAGCGCAGAAAACTGGTTATTACATAACCACAAAACGCTTAACGCTAAAAAACAAAACATCAAAAAACGCCGTTCAAACGGTTTTCTAATGTTTTGTTTTCTGGCGTTAGGCCGTTTTTTAGCCAAAACTCGTTTTGGCCGTTTTCTAAGCACTCCAAGTATCAATAAGGCTACAAAGTGCTTGTTTTCTTGTTAAAAATTAAAATTTAAATTATTAACTATCAATACTTTGCATTATGCTTGAATTCAAGAAATACAGTTCCATAGAGAACTCCTTTAACGAGGAGTACATCAAGAAAGTGAAAGAGGCCATCGACCCAAAACTGAAATTCGTGGTTCAGGAGAAGGTCCACGGAAGCAACACCAGTTTTGTGACCGACGGCAAGGAAATAAAGTTTGCCAAACGCACCGCCCTGGTGGCCGACGACGAGAGATTTTTCGACTATGAGGAACTCTTCGACCGCTACAAGGAGCGTGTCCTGAAACTCTACAAGGCCATCAAGAAGAAATATCCCGACCTGAAATCCGCTGTTATCTACGGCGAGTTTTTCGGCGGATACTATCCCCACAAACAGGTGAAGGCCGACCACAGGTATATGACCATTCAGAAAGGCGTCTGCTACTGTCCTCACCACGAATTCTACGGCTTCGACATCTACGTTTACCGTGCCGAGTTGAAGCATTATCTCACTGTGGACGAGACAAATGAACTCTTCGAGCAGGGCGGATTCTTCTATGCCAAGTCCCTCTTTGAGGGCACATTGGAGGAGTGTCTGAAATATCCCAACAAGTTCCCGAGCACGATATATCAGTTCTTCGGCTATCCACCCATCGACGACAACATCTGCGAGGGCGTGGTAATACGACCCAAGGAGCCTACCTACGTGGCCTACGGCGAGCGCATCCTCATCAAGAACAAGAACGAGCGATTTGCCGAGAAGAAGTCGGAGAAGAGGGTTCCCAAGCCTCAGAAACCCGCCGTCGAGATCTCCAAAAACCTCGTGAACGAGATAGCCCTGATATCGCTCTACGTGACCGAGAACCGTCTCAACAACGTAATCAGCCACATCGGCGAGGTTCAGATGCCACGCGACCTCGGCAAGTTGATAGGAATGCTAAGCAAAGACATCCTCGACGATTTCCTGAAAGAGCACTCCGCCGACTACTACGCCCTCGAAAAGCCCGAGCAGAAACTCCTCAACAAGGAAATCAACCAGCAGGCCCAGAAGTTGGTGAAAGAGGTTTACAAGATAAACTAAAATATTGATTAATAGAACGCAGATAACGCTGATTAGGCAGATTTTCACGGATTTTTTTAGATATAAAAGGATATGTCCTTCGGACCGCAGATTTTACAAGTTGAGAAATCTGCGAAACCGTTAGGTTAAATCCATTATTATCTAAAAAAAAAGCGTTAATCTGCCGAATCAAAAAAATCTGCGTCCTAAAAAAATAATTTTTCGTCCTTAAAAGTGTGAAGTTTTACATTTTTAAGGACGTATTTTTGTAATACAGTACACTTTTAAGGACGTATTTCTGTAAAATATCACACTTTTAAGGACGAAAGTTTGAAAAAAGTATTATATTTGCAGTGTCAATCAATACTTGAATACTATGGAAAGAACTGCAATACAAGAACTTATCAATTGGAAAAGAAAAAAGAACCACAAACCCCTTATAATTTGTGGTGCGCGTCAGGTAGGGAAAACCTGGATAATGAAGGAATTTGCACGCCGTGAATACAAAAACAGTGTCTATATCAACTTTGAGAAAGACATTAAATTCCGAAACCTTTTCACCGACTACAATATTGATAGAATCATCGAATCGATATCCATAAGCGCTGGCGTAAACATTGACAGCGACACGCTTCTGATTTTCGACGAGATTCAGGAAGTGGATCGCGGACTTACTGCGCTCAAATATTTTTACGAAGACGCTCCTCAATACGATATCGTTGTGGCTGGTTCGTTGCTTGGCGTGGCTATGCACTCTCAGCAGTCGTTCCCAGTTGGCAAGGTGGATTTTATGTATCTTTATCCGCTGTCGTTCAATGAGTTTCTTGTGGCGATGGGCGAGTCGAAGATTGTGGAGATCATCAGTCAGAAAAAATGGCAGGTATTGGATTTTGTATCAGAAAAACTGTCCAGACTTCTCAAATTATATTTTTATATCGGCGGAATGCCTGAGGCTGTGTCCAACTATATAGAAAACAAGGATTTGCAGAATGTCAGGGACATACAGCACGCTATTCTCGATGCCTACGAGCGTGATTTCTCCAAGCACGCGCCAAACGACCAGGTACCACGTATCAGGCTTGTATGGAATTCCATTATTGGCCAGTTGTCGAAGGAAAACAAGAAATTCATTTACGGATTTGTGAAGGAAGGTTCCAGGGCCAAGGATTTTGAACTCGCGATAGAATGGCTGAAAGACGCGGGCCTTATATATAGAATAAATAGAACCAAGTCGGGCCTGATGCCTCTTTCCGCTTACGAGGACTTCTCGGCCTTCAAACTCTTCTTGCTTGATATAGGACTGCTTACGGCAATGGGCAAGGTATCAGCCCCCACTATATTGGATGGAGATGAGTTGTTCAACTGCTTCAAGGGCGCTCTTACCGAGCAGTATGTGTTGCAACAACTTGCAAGCATCAGAGAATGTGATATTTACTATTGGTCGGCCGACAACTCACAGGGCGAACTTGATTTCTTGGTACAATACGATGGCAAGATAATTCCGATAGAAGTGAAAGCATCAGAGAACCTTAAAAGCAAGAGCCTCAGTGTCTTCACCCAAAAATATTCACTCTTTGGACGCCGATTCTCAATGTCGGGTTACCGAAAGCAGGATTGGATGGAGAACATCCCGCTGTGGGCTTGCGGTCTGGATTAAATTTCATCTTCCCATTAAACCAATCGCCCAAAATAATATCTATTAAAAGGAATTAATTACATACCAATAACCACTAAATACTGTAAGACACTAAATAAGTATGAAGAAAAGAGTTTTTTCAGCATTGGCGCTTGTGGCGATAATGTCGCTGAATGCCAACGCACAATTTGGATTCGGAGGCCAGCAGATAGAGGCCAAGGACATCCATTGCTCCGAGAAGTTTGCCGACCTCAACTACGCCGGCGACAACCTCAGCCAGCACACTCTC
This sequence comes from Bacteroidales bacterium, assembly GCA_045640025.1. Taxonomy (GTDB): domain Bacteria; phylum Bacteroidota; class Bacteroidia; order Bacteroidales; family UBA3824; genus UBA3824. The sequence continues at coordinate 6,195 of JAZUEG010000186.1, read as the reverse complement.
GACGTTTACCTTCCCGAGAAGAAAGCCGACAAATATCCCGTAGTTGTCCACATCTACGGCTCGGCCTGGTTCAGCAACAACAGCAAGGGCTCGGCTGATATAGGAACCATCGTAAAGGCTTATCTTGGAGCAGGTTACGCAGTAGTCTGCCCCAACCACCGCGCCAGCACCGAGGCCAAGTGGCCATCTCAGAGCCACGACATCAAGGCAGTAATCCGCTGGATACGTGGCAATGCCGACAAATACAATTTCGACCCCAACTTTATCGCGACATCAGGCTTCTCATCAGGCGCTCATTTGTCGTCGTTTATGGGCGCCACCACAGGCACCAAGACAGCCAAGGTGGGCGCACTCGAAATCGACCTTGAAGGCAATCTCGGAAACTTCACAGACAAGAGTTCAGCCGTTAACGCCTCGGTGGTATGGTCAGGCCCTATCGACCTCGAGAATATGACCTGCGGAGGCAAGCAGGAGTCAGCCAACGAGCCCGAGATGGTTCTGATGGGTTGCCCAAAGACTCCCGAGAACCACGACAAATACGCATCGCTCTCCACTGTCACCTACCTCGACAAGAACGATGCCCCAATGATCGTATTCCACGGAACCGCCGATAATGTAGTTCCTCATTGTCAGGGAGTTGAACTCAGCGAGAAACTCCAGGAGGCAGGCATTCCATCAGAATTCTATTCAGTGGAAGGTGGCGGACACGGATTCAATATGTATTCGGAGGAAAACCTTGGCCGTGCCGTCAGGTTCCTCGACAATATCCGCACAGGCAAGGCAGTAGGAAACTCAGCATCAGCCACATACACTCCCGGCGTGATAGCCCCTATTCCTGATGCCATCCGCAAGCCTTGCGCCAAGCAGGGAAAAATCGAGGTGTTCACATACCGCGCCCTCCGCAACGGCAAAATGGTGGACAAGAAGGCCCGCGTTTATCTGCCATACGGCTACAACGCCAAGGACAAGGCCACCAAGTACAACGTTCTTTACCTGATGCACGGTGGTGGCGACAACAGCACATCGTTCCTGACACCTCCTCAGGACTGGTTGCCTCTCGCTCAGGTGGCCGACCACTTGATTGCCGACGGCAAGATGAAACCTTTCATCATCGTGACCCCAACATTCTACGACGACGACGAGAACATTGGCCAGAACGCTATGGGCGACGCCATCCGCCAGACCGAGGAATTCCACCACGAGATACGCAACTATCTGATACCCACCGTTGAGAAGGCTTACAACACATTCTACAACGGCAACGCCGAGGCCACCCGCGACCACCGTGCCTACGGCGGATTCTCGATGGGCGCGCTCAGCACCTGGAATCAGTTGGCCCACGGCGTGGACGAGGTGAGCATCTTCCTGCCACTGAGCGGTGATATGTGGATCTTTGACGCCAACGGTCAGAGGAAGTCGGCTATGGAGGCTGGCAAATATCTTGATAATGAGGTTGGTAAATCTAAGTACGCCGACAACTTCAAGGTTTACGGCTACACTGGCACCAAGGACATTGCGGGCAACCCCGAGAAGGCCCTCGTAACAGCACTGATGACTGGCAATATGAAGCATTTCAGCGACAAGAACCTCCAGTTCTCTATGCGTGAGAACGGCGAGCACTTCTACGGCCATATCAACGAGTACCTCTACTTCGCATTGCCATTGCTCTGGAAATAATAATTAATTACGAAATCCGAATTACGAATTACGAATTGCGCCACTATGAAAAGCCATTCGGATTTCGTAATTCGTAACTCGTAATTGGGAGAGCAATTCGGATTTCGTAATTCGTAATTCGTAATTAAAAACCAATAAACAATGAAAAGACTTTTAGCAACAATCGCTTTGGCTGGCTCGGTAATGCTGGCCTCAGCACAAAACAACGACCACATTTACGGCGACGCTACCGAGGCCGAGGACTTCCTCTCTCAGAACGCCCAGTTCGCATCGCATCCCGACCCTAATTTCTATATCTATCTCTGTATAGGTCAGAGCAATATGGAAGGACCGTTCCCCGCCGCGGATCAGGACTACGAGGGCGTTAGCGAGAGATTCCTCGTAATGCCTACCCAGGACTTCAACAAGGGCGAGGGCCGTTACCGTGGCGAGGGCCGTAAGAAATACGAATGGGACGTGGCAGTGCCACCTCTCTGCCGTCCCCACACTGGACTCTCCTGCGCCGACTATTTCGGCCGAACAATGGTTGAGAACCTTCCCGACAGCATCAAGGTGGGCGTAATCCACGTAGCCATAGGCGGTTGCAAGATCGAGCACCTCTTCAAGGAGTACGACCCAGCCGAGGTTCAGAAAGAGGCAGGATGGTTCCAGGGCTTTATGCGCTCTTACGACAATTTCCCATACCTCCGACTCATCGACTGCGCCTTGCGTGCTCAGAAACAGGGCGTTATCAAGGGCATCATCCTTCACCAGGGATGCTCAAACACTGGCGACCCCAAGTGGCCAGCCAAGGTAAACAAGGTTTACAACGACATTCTCCGCGACCTCAGCCTCAAAGCCGAGGACTGTCCTCTCGTGGCTGGCGAGTTGGTACGTGGCGAGATGGGCGGACGTTGCTCTTCGCACAACCCAATCATCAACCAGTTGCCAAGCGTAATCAAGAATTCTGCCGTGGTATCGTCAGAGGGACTTACCTGTCAGCCTGATGGTCTCCACTTCTCTCTTGAGGGCTTCCGCGAGATCGGCAAGCGCTACGCCGAGCAGATGATGAAACTCAACGGCATTCAGCCCATTGTAAAGGAACAGCCCACTCCCGAGCCTCAGAAAGGTAAGGGCAAAAAAGGTGGCAAGAAATAATTTTTTATAGAACGCGGATAACGCGGATCAGGCGGATTGGCGCAGATACTTATAATCCGCGTAAATCCGCAAAATCAGCGTTATCAGCGTTCTTTTATTTATTCTCTAACAATATGAAAAAACTATTCTTTATACTTATAGCGCTGATGCTCAATGCTAATATATTCGCACAGGAGCCACCTGCTCCTACAATGGAGTTTGCGCTTCAGTTGCAGGTAAAAATCGGTCAGGGTTTCAATGTTGGCAAAACCCAGCACGGCAACCGCTTTGTAATTCCTATAACTGGCGGTACTTTCGAGGGACCAAATATCAAGGGCGAGGTTCTTCCAGGCGGTGCCGACTACCAGCTTCAGTGTCAGGACCTTAACCGCACCGAGCTTGAGGCCATCTACTGCATAAAGACCGACGACGGCGTAAATATCCACGTCCGCAACTGGGGCATCATCGCCGAGAACTATTTCACCACCTCGCCAAAGTTTGAGGCCCCCGCCGACAGCAAATACAACTGGCTGAACAATGCCATCTTCATCTGCAAGCCCGACTGGAGCAAGCAAATCCCAGGCGTTATCGTGCTAAATGTCTGGAGAGTGAGGTAAACATTTTGAGATTTCATACATAATAAACCGCCCCGCTGAAAGTGTAATTTCAGTGGGGCGGTTTTTGTTTTGTAGATGAGGATTTTTTTCTATTCCCTCCTCAAACTCTCTGCGGGATTCTCGCTGGCGGTTCTCAGCGCGTAGAGCGAGACGGTGGCTAATACTATCAGCGAGACGGCAAGGAGGCTTACGGCGAAGAGCAAGGGGCTGATTTCGATGTGCTCGCTGAAGTTGCTGAGCCACTGATTGCCGAGGCTGTAGGCTATGGGCGCTGATATCAGGAAACTGATTCCGAGGATTATCACGTAGCGACGGCAGAGCAGGCCGATAATCTGCAAACTACTGCCTCCCAATATCTTGCGGATGTTGATTTCCTTGCGTCGGTACTCGCACTCAAACATTGTGAGACAGAGCGAGCCTATCAGAGTCATAAAAATCAACGTGGCGGCCACTATCCAGATTCCCGCCATTAATGTGCTGAAAGTTACATAGTTGGCGCCAAGAGCCAGATCGTAGGGACTTACTTTGATATCCTCGCTGGGGAATTCGCTGTCGAACCATTGGGCGATGAGGGCCGATGTGGATTTTATGTCGGATTCCGCGGAAACCCTTATTGTCATTTTAGAAAGCATAGTGTATGTGTTCAATGGCGTGAAACCCTTGGGATCGGTAATGGGGCATATCAGAAGCGACTCTACCTCGCGGTCGTTGGTCCTCATAGAGGCCAGCCTGATATCCGCGCATACGCCCACCACGGTTGGGAGTTCGCTGTTGAGGGGCTTGCCGAGTTCCACGAAAGGGTGCTCGCGGAGCATAGTCTCGTTCACGATTACGGCGTTGCTGTCATCAGGCTGACAGCCCCTGCCTTTCAGGATCTTGAGGCCCATTACCTCGGGATAGTTTGGCGAGCAGGCCTCAAACGAGAACAGCATATTATTACCGCTGATGTGTGGACGGCTCATCACTGGATGTCCGTGGCTTCGTCCGAGAAGGAATTGCGAGAACGCCACACCCTCCACACCGTCGATTTTTTCAATGGCGGTGCGTACCGAGTCGGCGCGGTCTATCACCGACGACGGGAGTTCCACGAAAAGGAGATTGTCCTTGTCGAACCCATAATCGGCCTCCAGCAGACACGTCATCTGTCTCTGCTGAATCCACACTAAAGGCACTATCACCAAGGTACTTGCGAATTGCAGGAGGATAAGACAGGTGCGGAAAATCCTGCCCCTGGGCGATAGTCCGTAAGAGCCTTTCACGGCCAGCGCTGGGGTAAACGATGTGCAGAACCACGCAGGATATATCCCTGCCGTCAGACCTATAAAAATACATATAACAGCAAGTTGCGCCACTATTGCGATGTTGTCCCCCAATGCTAATGGCCCGCTGGTGATCTGGGTTAGGGAGCCTGATTGCACCATTAAATGCGCCCACAGCAGGCTGAGGCAAAACGCCAACAGCGACAATGCCACACTCTCCAATATAAGCGACAGGCGGAGAGATATGTTGCTGGAACCCAGTATCTTGCGGATGTTGATACTGCGGATTCTCGACGGCGCCTGCGCGAGGGTGAAGTTGGCGAAATTAACCAGCGCCACTATCACGATAAGCAATGCGGACAGTTCCAGCAGGAATGTAAACATTCTGGAGCCGTAGTCGGTCTGAGTTTCCACGTTTGAGTAGAAGGTGGCGGATAGAGGGGTGAGTCTGAACTGAATGTTAGGGACATAACCCTCGGGGTACTCGTCCACGAGTTCGGGCATTTTGCGGAACTGATCCAGGAATCCGTTTACAAGCGATTCTGTAATTTTTGTGGTGTCGGAGGCATTGGGCACGTGCACGAGTACCTGAAGGTCGTAGTTGGTAGGACTCTGATTCTCAGGTATTAAAATACGGAAAATCTTGTCGGCGCCCAGTATGTTCTCGTCTATGTTGTCCACCACTGATGCTATTGTAATTCCGCCGTCGCGGAAGGGGATTTGCTCTCCCACGATGTTCTCGCGTCCAAAGTGTCTGATAGCGAACTGCCTGGTAACCACTATCTTGCCCTTGCTGAGCGAGTCGATAGTGCCGTGCAGAACCTCGGCGCCCACAAAGTGGAACCATTCGGGCGACATATCGGCTATCCAGATACTGCGCCATTTGCCTTGGTCCATTATCTCGTATCTGGATCGGTAACTGCTGAATGTGCTGGCCTTGTCTATGCAATCTATCTGGCTTACAGTGCGATAGAGTTCGTAGGTGAGGTTTACGCCCCAGTTTTGGTGGAGGTCGTTGCTCTTTACCTCCACTCGGTAACAGTTTTCGTAATCGGGTATGGAGTGGTTGAATGTTTTGCCGAAAACTATCTGTGTTACAATAAAATACAGGGTACAGAACGCCACCGACAGCCCAATTACATTGAGCGCCGTGGCCACACGAAATTTCCTTATGGTGAACAAAAATGATTTGAACATAAATACAAAAATTATATTGGGGACGGTTGCCTACGGCAACGTTTTTTATCCGAAATTTTAAAGAATTAGAAAGAATGAAAAGAATCGATGTCTAAAACATAAATTACCATAAATGGCCACGAATTTTTCAAAAATTTACTTTTCAGATAAAAATTTATGAACAATTCGTGTTAATTCGTGATAATTTATGTTTTGAAAATACTAGTGATGCGATAATTTTAAACTAACATTATCTATATACTTGAAATAAAGTATATTGCAGACGTTCTTTGATTTTTTGATTTGAATTTGTTTGAGTAATTTGCAGTTCTAAAACAACTGCAAGTTAT
>JAZUEG010000185.1:0-8437 GCA_045640025.1 Bacteroidales bacterium | reverse complement strand
GCTTAATGGCTTTGATGAAGCCTTCTTATCAGAAGCGGTATAGATTCCCAGGCCAAGCATTACCAAACCTACAGCACCTGTAATATATAGCATTGGACGAAGGCCAATGCTGGTAATAAGACCGAGTGCACTTGTAGCAACAAGAACACCACCAGCTATATACCAAGGACGCTCAGGATTGCTTACAAAAGACTCAATCTGTTGTTTGGGCTGAGATTCTGTTTGTGCATCAGAAGCTTTTTGGTGAGCAACACTCAAACCAAGAATGCTTTGAGTCAAAGTCTGAGAAATTGAATTTCCCTTTGCTCTCAACTTAGCAATCACATCTTGCATAAATTGTTTCATAGTGATTTTATTTTAAAGCGTTTTCAAGTTTGGCAAGCTCTTCGATAGCCTTCTCGTAATTAGGCTTTATCAAATCAACTTTCTTGATTTCCTCTTCAAGTACACTAAAATACTTGTTGGCCTCATCTTGGAGTTTACCTTTAATATTGTTTTTTATCGGCTCAAGTTTGCTGATAGTTGAAGAAGCCTGCTTATTTGCTTCATCCTTAACCACCGATTTATTCTTGGCGGCCATAGAGAATTTCGTTTCTATCTTCTTGATTTCTTCTTTGACATCGTCGTTCAATTTACTCTGAACTTTGTCGTCTTTACATTTATACGAAGGACTGATAAGAGATTTGTAATAAACAGCATCTTTCATCAAATCAAGCCACTCATCTACCTTGTCATTGAGAATAAGAGTATCATTTCCGTCAATATCCATAAGAACATTATCCATTATACTACGAATATCATTCTCAAGACTCTGATTGGTCGTTTTCATTGAAAATGCAGAAATAATCTCATAATATTTCTTAACAAGATTATCCTTGTTCTGCTTGAAATTAGCAGACCATTTGGCACGCCATTGCTTTACATATTCATCAACAGCATTCTCTATAAGTCTTTGACTAGCAGTAGTATCTACGAATTTAGAATACTCTACAACGGTTTTGTTTCCGAACCATCCCCAGTCTCTTTCACAAGTACACTCAAATTGCATTTCTGAAAGTTTTATGAGCGAGTTTGCATATGGGAATTTTATAGATTGATCAAAATCGTTAACTTTTTTCTGGAGATTGTTTTGGAATTCTCTTATAACATTAGGCAACTTGGTAGAAATCTCATCAAAAACACCTTGCATTTCTGCTTTCTGTTTCTTGAGTTCATCAATGTTGCTTGTGAGAATTTTTTGAAGACGAGCCTCTATCTTTGCCTTTACAACCTTGATTTTTTCAAGCAAAGACTTTCCTGTCTCATTAAAAAAGTTATTAACTTTCTCTCCGATTATCTCATCTTTCTTCTCCTTAAACTCCTTCTCCAAATATTCATCTCGAATCTTGTCGATATTAGCTAAGGACATAAAAGTGTCTCGATATTCTTCCTCTGTAAATGCCTCAGGATAGAAACGACGCATCTGTTCCAAAACATTCCTTTCTACAGAGTCATAATCGTATGCATTTTTCTTCGCCAAAGAAAAGCCGATTCCAGAAGTTGTATCAAAAATTATCTTGTCAGTATTGGCCTCTATTTCTCGTTTTTTTGATGAATAGGAGTTCTTGAGTCTACTTTGGGCATACTCATCAGCGGCATCCAAATCGCCTTCCTGTGGTTTGCCTCTAAACTGCAACCCAATATCCTGAAGTACGGAATCGTACTTACTAGCCAATAAAATAATAGAGCCTATTCCTGTGCTTGCTACACGAGTGTTCATGAAAGTAACATCCTGACTATCCATAAACCTTGTGGCAGAACTCAAGAAAAACACTCCATGACAAGAACCAAGGAATTCCTTTGTTCTATTCTCGCGAGATACGATAGGGTCATTCACACCTGGAGTATCAACAATGCGAATGCCCTTCATTCTCTCGTCGTTGAGATAAATATGCAAACTCTTTACTACAGGAGTATAATCTCCTGTGGAACCTACATACTTTTCGAGTGTGCTTTGCAATCCCTTAACTCCAGAAAAACTTGCCTTTTCAGGTTTGGAACCAATTTTTGAACGTGCGGAAGACTTACACATAGAAACTAATTCATGTGCAGACCTCTGCAAATCAGTTGTGACCTTCTTAATCTCTGACTCAAGAACATTGTCAGGCGCACCAACCATAGATTCCTTAACTTGACCAGCAATTTTTTCGTAAGTACTATTAGCCTTCTCAAATTCTGCCCAATCTTCTATTGAGTAATATTCAGTCTCGAAATATTCCTCATTTTCTGAATACTCCATGATTGTAAGGCCAGCGGTCATAGGAGTAGAAGCTTTAGGAAGTACATCGTCCCCATTGAATAATAATGAATTCAAAAACGATGACTTACCTGCTTTCACTTGACCTACAACACCAATTTTTAGAATTTCTCCCTCCTTGACGAGTTCTTTTGCTCCTTTTGCAAAAAAAGCAAAATCCTCGGCAAGGTTGGTGATCTCATCCTTAACCTGCTCATTGGATTCAAGAACCTTGAAAGCCTCTTCTCCAACTGCGATTATTTTGTCTAATTTTGTTGTATCCATAAGTTTTAAATTTTCTTTTCAAGCCAATTAATGAACTTGTTCTTGTTAGCAATCTCCATAATGGACTCACCGTTGGCAGATTTCTTAGTCGCTAATGTTGGGTCTGCGTCCAACAACATCTTACACATATCCTTGTAGTTGTTCTCTACCGCAGTATGGAAAGCGTTGTATCCACGTTTGTCATAGGCTGACAAATCAGCATTATGATCAATCATAAACTGAACCATATCGTTAGCTCCATACATAACAGCATATGTGAGAGCAGAATAGCCTTCCGCGTTGTAATCCATAAGACTAACACCATTAGCGAAACAATTTTCAAAATCGCTGTAATTATTAGAGGCTATAGCGTCAAATACATTTACATTGTACTTCTGCTCTAGTTTGGCATCATTGATATAATTGTTTCTGGACTTATTGAAACGCTCGATACCCGTTCTAAGACCTGTAACAATTTTATACTTGTAATCTCGCCATGCTCGAATATAAGCATCCTCAGTGTTTACGCCATTTTGACATTCATCAACATGAGTACAATCATTATCATAGAATATTTTGAAACGATCCAAAATCCATTGATAACGTTCTTCGATACTATTTATTGCATCCTGACGATTGTCCTTTTCATAATATCTGTAATTAACGTTATTCAATTTCTCCATAAAACCGTCAATTACTTTGCAGGCATCTCTTACATAAGCATCATAAACATCTCCATCACCCCATTGAGCTGAACCGTAACGGAAAACACCACCAACTTCTCTAAGAACATCTTCATGGAAAGTATCTGCTAACTCATAGTATTTTGAACTGGCATCCATAATCTGGTCATAGGTGTCAATCATAATCTTTTTAAACCATCCTATCTGATTCTTGTTGCCCTCCTTGATATCATTCAAAGACTCATAATCTTCATTTTTCTCTTTTTTAGCATCAGCTAAAGCCTCTTTCCAATCATTCAGTTTATTTTCGTGCCATTCAATTCGATCGTCGAACATTTCCTCAACATCTCTAATGATATTTTCAACAGACGAATAACCTGTTCCCGACGCACGAACTTGCTCAAATAAACTTTCTATTGTGTTGCCTCTAAATGAATAGCACATCCTTTTATCAACACTTGAGAACGCCACAACATCAATAAAGTTGTGGTTGTTATTCAATTTGAACTTGTTTGCTGCTGTCCTAACAATACTCTCTATCTCATTTTGAGGTTTTTTATCGGCCTTATTGAAAATGACAACCACTTTGGCATTATTATCATGTTTATCCAAGAAAGTATTAATCATCTCCTCTCCTGTAGTTACAACATTACCATCTTCAATGTCAACTACCCAAAACAAAACATTTCCTTTGGAGAAAGCCTCAGTTGCTGTATCTTGGTCTGTTTTGCCATTAGATTCATTGGCTGAGTCAGATTTGTTGTAACCTGGGGTGTCAATAAACGCCAATCCTTTGGTCCACACATTAGCTGGGACCTCAACAAACAATTTGTCAAGGACTGAAGCAAGATAAACATTAGATTTACTAGAATGCTGAATACACTGCAATATATCTTTGTCCAACTGAACCAATGCATTCTTCAAGTTAACTCCTTTAACAGAAATGTCATTGGCACGTTGCGAACAATAGATAAAAGTATTTACTACTGAAACAGGGTCAACACCATTAGGCAATAAATTATCATAGCCTATAATAGTATTCAAAAAACTTGACTTTCCTGAGCTGAAAGCGCCTGCAACAACAACTTGGGTGTCATTAGTATTTTCATGTGCAGAAAGTTCTGTCTTAATATCATTAAATAAATCTACAAGATAATGTCTAAACTTGAAATCATTATCATCTTCCAAAAACTGAAAGAATGTCAAATCCTTGTCTTTGAACCTTTGCGCTGTCAACACAGCATCGTAGAACTCCTTAAAATAATCGCCAGCGAAATTATCATTCTGTGGTGTACAGATCTTGGCGATTATTTTCAAGGCGTTCTCAGCAATCTCAAATTTGTTAACTTGGATTGTGCTGCTTCTCTTTTTCGTCTCTTGCGAGACTTTGTTTCCGAAACGTCCCATCTATATAATGAGTTTTATAGATTAAGAATATATTGACAGCAAAATATTATCTCTTGCTGTCAATATAATGATTATAAGTTGGCTACTACAAGTTAGATTTTATCTGCTCCAACTCTGAAACAGCAGACTTCATTGCGGAAATCTTTTCCTCAAGCTTAGCCTTATCCTGAGTCTCGATAGCGCCAAGCGCCTGCTCTCTATTCTTGATATTGTTCTCAATATTCTCTCGGTAGGCAGCCTTGATACGATTTTGCTGATCAACAACAAGCTCCATAACCTTTGGTCGAAGAGTTTCTGTCATATTGGCGATAATGCTTGTCTTAATCTTGAAGGCAATTTCCTTCATTTGATCCTCTGCACTCTTGCCAAAGAACCTTCTGATAAGGTCTGGCAATTTGTCTGCAAGAATCATCAGCAAGCCTCCCAAAATCTTTCCCAAAACATGAGGCAATTTGGCAATTAGCCTTGAAATTTGAGTCATAATTACAGGAAGACCCATTTTATTGTAAGCATCCTCGAAAATTGTTGTGTCAACTGACACAACCTCAGCCAATTCCTTAGAAACGTTATCAACTACAGTGTGCAACGACTCTGCAAAATCTTCACCCTCAGCCTTCAAAGAATTGATGATAACAGGACGCACATAAGACATGATTGCATTCTGTATTGAGGAAGAATCCTCCTTGTTTACTATCATAGTAGCTATATCCTCTGCATGAAGAGCCAAAGATTCGGCTACGTTGTCAAGGATATCTTGTGTCGATTTCTCAGGAGACTCGCCATCATTGTTGTTGATATGGTCGTCAACCTTCTCTCGCTCAGCCTCAAGCATCTTGATTTTCTCATCAATATTCTGGATATCTTTGCCAATAATATCCATCTGAGTCTTGATGCTAATAATAAGCATATCAATATAAGCCTTGATACAACTGCCAAATTTCTCTGAAACAATCGTCTCACAATCAAGAGAATCAAGGAATTTTGTAAAATCGATAACATCAGCATTGGCAGAAGAAACACAACCAACAAATGTAGTAGAATCTAAAGCCTTCTGTGCTTGATAAGCGATATAATCCTTTATTGTGTTAACTTCTTCCATTGGCTTCTTGTCAATCTTTGAAATCAACACAGCCGCACGAAGGTTATATGCTTTAATCTCCGATAAGAAATTGATACAAGAAGTTGTCAAATTTCCACTCTCAACTTCTGAAAGAAGAACAAAAGCAGAACCCTTTGAAATGTAGTGGAATATGGCCTGATTATGAGCTTCGATACCTGAATCAAGACCAGGCATATCAACCAATGTGATTCCTTTATCGGCGAGATCCTTGATTACCTTTGTCGAGATAAAAACCTTAGCAATATCACCAGGTTTTACATCGAATGACTTAATCTGATCTACAGGCTTTTCTCCAATCTTTACATCATCTCGGTAAAGTTCTACTCGCTCATTATCTGAGTAATACAACTCATATGATATAGCTGTCTCAGGAGCTATATCAGTTGGAAGCATATTGCGGTTAACAAATGCATTCAACAAAGAGCTCTTTCCTGCATTGAAACTGCCAACCAAAGGAACCTTAATAGAAGATTCAGATGACAATTCAGCGAGCAACTCTTCCTTCTGCTTTGTAGCCTGCTCCATTGCAGATGACAGCAAATAGTCCTTAGCTATTGCAAAAGACTTATTGATGCTATCCACAAATTTCGTAGTTTGTTTTTGCATAATTAAAGTTATTTAAGTTTTAATCGTTATCTTATTTTCTTATGCCAACAAACACGACATTACCTATATATACAAAATAAGGGCGTGTCCCGTTCGTGGCGAATTCGCAGTAATCAGAGGCTCTGGTAAACCTACACTCCGGCAAATAGGCACGTAACGGTCCACGCCCTTGATGGGTATGAACCGACGCTGCCATATTTACCCCAGAGTGTTTGAAATGTACCAGATTTCTGATTACTGGGAAAATATTGGCTTTGTTCGTTAAATATTTTATGTGTTTGTTGTCTTTCTGTTTCTTGTTTATAAGTATTGGTTATGCACCACAATTATAAACAAGAATTACGAACAATCCAAATTTTTCCCAAAGTTTTTTTCATCTACCCCACCCTCTCGCAGTCCAACCACGCGGTTGTCAGGGCGTTGAGGGCGTTCATATCTATTCCGTACATACGCATGAAGGCATCGGCGATCTTTTTCTTGCCGTCATAGTCGCAAACGGGATTTGAGAACGAGTTGGTGACCACCTGGACACTCATGCCAGGTTCCATGCGGTAGCCGTTGGTGTTCTTGCCTACCTTTACTGTTACTTGATATACAGGCATTTTTTGAGTTTTAAAAGTTGTTGTTTTCCGCCCGAGAAATTTCCGGAATATAGGCGTGGACACAAAAAAAGCGTGGAAACTTCTAATTTTGAGAATTCACGAACGGAAGGTATCGCCAAACACCTGATGAACATGAAGGGAAGGGAAGTAGTCCACGCAATATATGATAATAGTTGCTCACCGGCCTTTGGGCATGGTGGCAGTATAATCAAATAAAAAAAGCGCAATCCTCCAATCTGCTGTTCATCTGAAATTTTGGCGAATTATCCGTCCAGCAAATCTAAAACTGCTTATGTTTTTGCAAATATAGCATTTTATTTTCGGACTGCGCAAATTTTTTGTGGACTTTTTCCCTTCCCAACGAATAATTTTTTCGCGCCTTCGGCGTGGGGTGAACACGAATTACCATAAATTATCACGAATTATCATAAATAATTTTTGATAATTCGTGGACATTCGTGGTAATTCGTGTTTAACAAAAATCAGCCGTAGGCCACAACATTTCAATGTTCGTGATTTCATCTGCAATGTTAGCAATTATAAGTAAATCTTACAATATAATAACCTGTAATCACCGAAAAAGCCCCAATTTTGACCAAAAACACCATTTTTTTGGACTGTTTTTGCAAATTTTGTGTATATTTGCGCATTATGTACACAAGCACCGAACTTCTCACAAGAATACTGAACACGCATCTCTTTGCCGGCACCGACAGCAAGTTTGCCATTGCGGCCGGATACAAGGGACGCTCCACAATCACTGCTTTCCGAAAGGCCCTCATCTGCCCCAACGACAGCAGCGACCGTATGGCCAATACCATTATCACAAACCTGATATCGCAGTGCAATTCTCAGACTGTCAGCAGTATAGAAAATATACTGACGACGGCGGAACTTCTGGGCGAACAATGCGAATTCAGCCACGAGAAATTCCGTGAGATACTTTTCAGCGACTTCAGCGACCTTGATTCCGAGATCCGCCACCGACTTCTCAACATCAAGACCGACGATTTCGAGGCGTTCTATATGGGTGCGGCGCTGTATTTTGTGGAGCAGAGCAAGGTGAGAGTCAGCGAGAAAAGTTTTCATAAAACGGCCGCAAAATATTCCGCTCTCATAGATAAAATTATTAGAGGCAAAAGGAAAGGCAAATTCGAGAACATCGACCAGAAAAAATCAGTGGAGAGGTTTACAAGGGCTGAGGTTTCGGAAAGATTCCACAGCACTGTCTATGGTCTGATATCGCTTCTCGGGTCGGTGATAATACAGCAGTGCGACGCCCGACGGATGGTTGAGAAACTGATGAACCTTGGCGAGATAGTGCCGCAATGGCCTCAGTTCTCGTTTTGGACCAATCCCGAAAATGATTCCGAGATCTGGAATTTCGAGAGCACCGAGTTCAGCAACAAAACGGGCCTCTATGAACTTGCCAAGATTCCCAACGACTTGGATTACAAGAAGATTGATAATGTACGAATGG
>JAZUEG010000184.1:0-6812 GCA_045640025.1 Bacteroidales bacterium | reverse complement strand
GGCAGTGGAACCACAATCCTCAGACTCAGGCCTGGAGCCTCACCGAGCGCAAGGGCTTCATGAGACTCAAGACTTCCAGAGTGGTAGAGAACATCTTTGTGGCGCCCAACACCATGACTCAGCGCATGTACGGCCCTACATCCACAGGTACTGCCTGCATAGAGTTCTCAAAGATGAAGGACGGCGACCGCGCAGGTCTGTCGGCCCTCAACGGACTTTCGGGCAATCTCTCCATCGTGAGGGATAATGGAAAATTCTTCCTCGTTCTCACCAAGGAAGACAGCAAGCTCGACAATCAGAAAACCGTAATCGGCAACGATGTTGAGGAGCTTTACCGCATAGAGCTGAAAACCAAGAAGATTCAGCTCCGCGTATCAGCTGACTTCAATCCCGGTGTGGATATGGCCACATTCTCATACAGCATCGACGGCGGCAAGACTTTCGTAACAATCGACAAGAAAGTTCCCCTTCAGTTCGACTACCGCCGTATGTTCATGGGCAGCAAGTTCGCCATCTTCAACTACGCCACCAAGCAGCTCGGCGGCTACGTGGATGTGGACTGGTTCCATGTTACCGATTGATTAATTTACGATAGCTTACATTAAAAAACATCAAGCTGATGGCGCATTTTCAATATTAATGCCCCGTCAGCTTTTTTATTTGGTAATTTGATGAATAAAGAGTATTTTTGGGGAAAATTTTTAAAGGTAGCAAATCATGGAAACAGCATTAACTTTGGAGAATATATGGTCAATGCTAAAGTCGTTGACTCTTCCACAGAAGGAATGGCTTGCTCAGCATCTTGTAGAAGATGTGGAGAGTGAGCACGAGGCAAACGAAAATGAGGTTAAAGACAAGGAGTGGGAAGAATTCTGTTATTCCTTTATTGATCCCGACTACGATCCTGTCAAGACCCAGGAGCAGATTGATTTTATAAGGAATTCAAGATATTTTGATCAAGAAAGGCATACAAGAAGTGTTTGGGAATTGGCTGACTAATGGTAAAAAGAAATACAAGTATTTGTTGGATACTTGTATTCTGATAGATTTTGCTAATGGTAATTTGTCCGTTGCTGATCATATTTTCAGTGTAGGAAAGGATTCTTGTGTCATGTCCTTAATGTCCTATGCTGAAATGCTTTATGGTGCATATCATTCTCCGAGTAAGAAGAAAGACTTGGCCAAATTGGAAAGAATTCTCTCTAATTTCGAGAGACTTCCTATCGACGATTGTATAGAGGAGTATGCCTCTATCAAGCAATATCTTATCTCAAAAGGGCAGATGATTGATGAGTTTGATATTCTCATCGCTGCCACTGCCAAGGTTTATAATCTGATTCTTGTAACTAATAACCTGAGGCATTTTGGACGTATCGAGGGGCTTACGATAGAGGATTGGACAAAAATGGAAAACTAAAATCATGCAAAAATATATAACATCTGCGGCGTTTTTTGCCGTTATTTTTTGGATCTATGGTTTTGTGCGCCCCGAGTGGTGCAACTTCCATGAGCAATATCAGATGTTCCTCTTTGGATGGGAATATCTCGCTGAGCATCTGAGCATTGCATCAGGAATGGCGGATTATGCCGCCGAATTTCTGGTGCAGTTTTTCTTTTTCCCTGAAGTGGGCGCCGCCATCTGGGCCGGTCTGCTCCTGCTCATGGGATACCTTATATATAAGGTGTCGTGCGTGTTCGCCGCTCCCGGCAGGAATATCCATTTCGCACTGGCCCTCGTGCCGCCCATCCTCATGGAGATATACTGTGGCAATCAGAATGTTATGATGGCTTTCCCGGTCTCCATAGTATGCGCGTTGGCTCTCTCCCTGCTGTACAACCGCATAGCTCCCAAGTGGAGAATCTATGCCCAGATTGCAGCCATTCCGCTGATATACTGGCTGATAGGCTACGGAGTTTTTCTCTACGTGGTAGTTGCCGCCGCCATGGATTGCCGTAAGTATTCCATGAAATTATGGCAGCTGATGGCGCAGGTTTCAGCTAATGGCGTATTAGCTGTACTTACCGTTGTAATCTGCGGATACACCGTAATGCGTCAGTACCCTTTCATCGATCTCTACTGCGGAATCAACTTTTTCCGCGAGCGTCTCATCATCCCGGAAATGCAGCACTGGGTTACCGTTTTTACCGCCGTGGTGGCTCTCGGTCTCGGTTTTCTGCCGGCCTGCGGTAAGTTTCTGGCCGTTATCGAGGGCGCATTAGCTGCAATCACAGCTCCTCTGCTGCTGCCATTCTCCCACGACCGCGACACATATTCCATGCTCAAGATCGATTATCTGGTGCGCAATCAGCAGTGGGACGATGTGATAGCCGTATGCAAGAAAGCCAAAAACCTCGACGAGATGGGCTACACCGGCCTCAATCTCGCCCTCGCCAAAACCAATCAGCTGGCCGACATGATGTTTTACTGGCCTCAGTGCGGTCAGAATGGATTAATCTCCATATTTGAGCGAAACATGGTATCGTGTACCATATCAGCTGAAGCCTGCTATCATCTCGGACTCATAAACACCACATTGCGATTGTATTACGACAGCCAGGAGGCCATCCTGAACTGCAACAAGAGCGCGCGTTTCACACACCGCATTGCCGAGGCTTTCCTGATAAACGGCGATTTCGACGTGGCCGCCAAGTACATCTCACAGCTCAAGAAAACGATGTTTTATTCGTCGTGGGCCAGCGAGGCCGAGCAGTATCTCTATCATCCCGAAAAGGTGATGCAGAACAAGCGCTGGGCCTCCATCATCCGCCACAGGATTCCGGAAAACGTGCTGTACTCAGTTACCGATATGAGCGATATGCTCCTGATGCTCTTCCGGCAATCGCCTGACAATCAGATGGCTCTGCAATACGCCATGGCCTGCGACCTCCTTACCGGAAACCTCAACCATTTCATGAAATATTTTCCGCTCACTCAGGGCGGCAAAACCAATGTGGCTGATTATCACAATGTTCCCAAGGCATATCAGGAGGCCGTGGCATACATGATACTCCAGCAGAACGGATTCGAGGGAGGCCTGCCGCCATTCATCACCCAGCCCGTTATGCAGGACCTCAGGGATTTCGACAAGTTTCTGATGCAGAGCCCGGGACAGATGCCTCAGGGCCGTCTATACGCTACATATTGGCGTTACATTATGTCACGATAAATATATTTTCAAGTATATATGAAGAAGTTTTTTTTGTTGCTGATGGCGGGTATCGTTTCGTCCTGCTCCAGCAAACCAGACAACGCACAGAAAATCAGCCAGATGCCTCCCATGTTTCCGGATTACGCCGGCGTGGAGGTGCCTGTAGATATAGCTCCGCTCAACTTTAATGTGGATGGCGCCGACGAGGTGTATGTGGTGGCCAGGGGTGCCAGGCAGGGGGAGATTTCAGCTAATGGCGAGTATGCCGATTTCGATATCGACGACTGGCATCAGCTCACCCGTAACAACTCCGGCGATTCCATCATAATTACCGTATCAGCTGAAATAAACGGCAAATGGATTGAGTATCAGCCCTTTGGAATATTCGTGAGCACCGATTCGCTCAATGAGTGGGGCCTTACATACCGCAAGATAAATCCCGGATACGAGACTTTCAGCAATATCGGAATCTTTCAGCGCAACATCCACAATTTCGATGAGTTCGCCATTGTGGACCACACCGCGCTGCAGGGCGAGTGCATGAACTGCCACGTGGCCAACAGGTGCGATGCCAATCAGTTTCAGCTCCACATCCGCGGATCCCACGCCGCCACTCTCGTGCAGGTAGACGGCAAGCGGCAGCTCCTCAAGACATCCACCGACAGCACCATTGCCAACTGCATGTATCCGTACTGGCACCCGTCGGGCCGATATATCGCATATTCGCTCAATCTTATCAATCAGTGTTTCTACGAGGACACTACCAAGTACATCGAGGTTTTCGATCTGGCGTCTGATGCGCTGATTCTCGATTTGCAGACCAACGAGCTTATTCTGTCCGACCTATTCATGACCAAGGATTTCGAGAGCTATCCCGCTTTTTCAGCTGATGGCAAATCCATATATTACTGCACATCAAAGCCTTGGATGGACCAGGGACTCATGGACAGCATGAGATACGATCTCTGCAAGATAGATTTCGACCCCGTGAACGGAAAACTCGGCCGTCAGGTGGATACCATAATCCACGCCAGCAGTATGGGCAAGAGCATCACGCATCCGCGCCCAAGCTACGATGGCAGGTATCTGCTGTACAGCATGGCCAACAGCTCCGTATTCCCCATCCACCATCCCGAGAGCGACCTCTGGATAATGAACCTCGAGACCGGCGAAAATTATCCGCTGGACGGCGCCAACAGCGACAGGGCCGAATCGTTCCACAACTGGAGCACCAATTCCAGGTGGATAGTTTTCGCATCCAAGAGGATCAACGATATCAACAATCTCCTTTATATTTCGCATTTTTCAGCTGATGGCAAGGCTTCCAAGGCCTTCCTGCTGCCTCAGAAAAACCCGCGCAAATATTACGGCGAGCTCATCCACTCATACAATGTGGCCGATTTCACCATGCAGAAGGTGGACCTCGATGTCCGCAGTTTTGCCAGCGAGATTTACGACGGCCAGCGTATCCAAGTGGGAGTGAGGAGGTAATGATTTCGCCATTAGCTGAAACAATAAATTGACAATAATTTCACATAAAAAATTTCCGTATATCGGCTTTTTTTATTAACATTGCAAAATTTTTAAACTACAAAACCCAAAAGGTAAAATCATAAAATTATGGCACATATCATCAACGAAATTTCCAGGACTTTCAACGAGTACCTGCTGATTCCGGGTCTTACAACCAAGGATTGTACCCCCGCTAATGTCAACCTCCAGACTCCCCTCGTAAAATTCAAGAAGGGCGAGGAGTCTGCCATTACTCTTAATGTACCTTTCACCTCCGCCATCATGCAGTCGGTATCCGATTCACAGATGGCCATCGCCCTTGCCAAGAACGGCGGTATCTCCTTCATCTACGGCTCGCAGTCCATCGACGACCAGGCCGAGATGGTTCGCAAGGTGAAGAAATACAAGGCTGGCTTCGTGGTAAGCGATGCAAACCTTACTCCCGAAAACACTCTCGCTGATGTTATGGCCCTCAAGGCCAAGACTGGCTATTCCACCATCGGCATCACTGAGGACGGCACTCCGCACGGCAAGCTCCTCGGCCTCGTAACAAGCCGCGACTACCGCCCAAGCCGTGACCCTCAGGACAAGAAGGTGAAGGATTTCATGACCCCATTCGACAAGCTCGTATACGCCAAATACCCAATCGACCTCAACGAGGCCAACGACATCATCTGGGAAAACAAGGTGAACGCCCTCCCAATCATCGACGACGAGCAGCACCTCAAGTTCTTCGTTTTCCGCAAGGACTACGATTCCCACAAGACCAATCCTCTGGAGCTTCTCGACGCGCAGAAGTCGCTCCTCGTAGGCGCAGGTATCAATACCCGTGATTACGCCGAGCGTGTGCCAAAGCTCGTGGAGGCCGGTGTCGACGTTATCTGCATGGATTCCAGCGACGGATTCTCCGAGTGGCAGAAGGAGACCATCAAGTGGGTGCGCGAGCACTACGGCGACAAGGTTAAGATAGGAGCCGGCAACGTTGTGGATGCCGAGGGCTTCAACTACCTCGCCGAGGCAGGTGCCGACTTCATCAAGGTAGGCATCGGCGGCGGTTCCATCTGCATCACACGCGAGCAGAAGGGTATCGGCCGTGGTCAGGCCACAGCCATCATCGATGTAGCCAAGGCCCGCGACGAGTATTTCGCAAAGACCGGCGTTTACATTCCAATCTGCAGCGACGGTGGTCTCGTTCAGGATTACCACATGGTGCTGGCTCTCGCAATGGGTGCCGACTTCCTGATGATGGGCCGCTACTTCGCCCGTTTCGACGAGTCGCCTACCAAGAAGGTGATGATAAACGGATCATACATGAAGGAGTACTGGGGCGAGGGCAGCAACCGCGCACGCAACTGGCAGCGCTACGACATGGGCGGCGAGTCAGGCATGAAGTTCGAGGAGGGCGTAGATTCATACGTACCTTACGCCGGCAAGCTCAAGGACAATCTCGGCGTCACCATCGCCAAGATCAAGTCTACAATGTGCTCTTGCGGCGTTACCACACTCAACGACCTCAAGCAGAACGCCAAGATCACACTCGTGTCATCTACCTCTATCGTGGAGGGCGGCGCCCACGACGTAGTGCTCAAGGAGCAGAAGCAGTAGTTTTTTATTGCAGCTAATGGCGATTAAATAACAAATCCAGAAATATGGACCTCTATATTTCTGGATTTTTTGTTATTTGCATCGTTATTTTATTGAATTATTACAGCCCGTAAATCTTTATATTTCAGCTAATACAAAAATAATTGAAAAAAACATTCAAAAAGATTTTGCAAAACCGAAAAACCACCATACCTTTGCATTCGCAAAACAAAACAAACGGACATTGAAAAAAAACGGTGCTTGTTAACGAAAAACAAAACATTTTCGAATTAATAATTAATTAACATAAAAAAGTTTGGCGGTTACGAAAAACCTCCTTAACTTTGCACCGCAAACGAATCGCAGGATTCACTAAGTTGAGTATCGTAATTCGGATTTCGTAATTCGTAATTATCTCAACGATGATATTTGAACATAATGACAGCAAGCACAAGGCGTAAAAATTAATACAAGGAACTTAATCAGCGCGAGCTGATTAAAGTACGACCCCTGAAACAGTCAATAACGAACTCCGAAATAAAAATTTTATACAACGAAGAGTTTGAT
>JAZUEG010000183.1:0-2870 GCA_045640025.1 Bacteroidales bacterium | reverse complement strand
AAGGGTCAGCACGAGACCCACAAGGACCCGCTCACGGCATCCGTTGACGCCGTGCTCAACGGCACCGACCTCGAGTGCGGAAAGGTTTTTATGGTGCTGACAGAGGCTCTCGAAAAGGGCCTGATAGGCGAGAGCGTTCTCGACGACCACCTCCGCAAGACACTTCTCGGAAGGTTTGAGTTGGGTATGTTCGATCCAGCTGATATGAGTCCTTGGGCAAACCTTGGCGAGGACGTAATCAGCTCTGAGTCAAATCATCAGCTCGCCATCCAGGCAGCAAGAGAGAGTATGGTTTTATTGAAGAACAACGGCGTGCTTCCGCTCTCGAAGAGCATAAAGACGATAGCAGTAGTTGGCCCTAACGCCGACGACATTGAGCTCCTGAACGGCAACTACGGCGGAACTCCTACCAAGGCGCATCAGCAGTCTCTGCTTCAGGGAATCAAGGATGCTGTCCCTAACGCCAACGTAATCTACAGCAAGGCCTGCACCCTCGACGACGAGTACAACACCATCAGCCATATCAAGGATTTCAACGGCGGAAAGGGTCTGAAAGTTGAGTTCTGGAACAACAAGGAGCTCAGTGGCAATCCTGACGTAACCAACTATTACAACGAACTCAACTTTTCCACATTCGGAGGCTGGGGTTTTGCGCAGGGTATCAGCACCGAGAGCATATCAGCAAGGATAACAGGTACTTACAAGGCCACATTCACTGGCGATATGAAATACTTCCTGAATACCGACAACGGCTACGTTCTCAAGGTGAACGGCAAGGTTGTGGAGACTTCGGCAGGCGCTCCACGTCGCTGGGGATTCAATAGGAAAATCGACTACAAGTCGTTCCCCGTAAAGAGCGGAAAGACCTACACCATCGAGATAGAATACCGCAAGGGCAACGGCAATTTCGCAATGCTCCGTGGCGATATCTGCGAGCGCAAACTCGTGGAATACAGCGATTTGATTAAGCAGGTGGAGTCAGCTGATGCCATTATCGTAATCGGCGGAATCAGCGCCCGCATGGAAGGTGAGGGCGGCGACAAGGCTGATATCGAACTCCCTGTGGTTCAGCAGCGTCTGGTACGCGCAATGCACTCTACAGGCAAGCCAGTCGTTATGGTGAACTGCTCTGGCTCGGCCATCGCCTTCGGCAGCATCGAGGATCAGTACGACGCCCTCATTCAGGCCTGGTATCCAGGTCAGGGCGGATCGAAGGCATTGGCTGAGGTTATTTTCGGTGACTATAACCCATCGGGCAAGTTGCCTGTAACTTTCTATGCCTCAAACAACGACCTTCCCGATTTCCTCGACTACAGCATGGAGAACCGCACCTACAAGTATTTCAAGGGCAAGCCTCTCTACGCTTTCGGTTACGGAATGTCTTACACCACATTCGCATACGGAAAGGCAAGCATATCAGCTGATAAAATGAAAAAAGACGGCAAGGTAACTATCTCAATTCCTGTAACAAACACTGGCAAGGTGGCAGGCGAGGAGATTGTTCAGGTTTACGTGAAGGCGCTCGATTATGCTGATGCTCCCATCAAGTCGCTCAAGGGCTTCCAGAAGCTCAGCCTAAAGCCTGGCGAGACCAAGGTTGCCGAAATCACCCTCGATGGCGAGTCGTTTGAGTATTACGACGAATCTATCGACGAACTCTCTACCAAGACCGGCCGTTACAAGATTCTCTACGGATCGTCGTCGCTTGATAATGATTTGTGGGGTCTTGATTTCGAGGTGGAGTAGGAGAGATTAAAGTTTAAAGATTTGAGATTAGAGACAATTAAAAATCCCCGATTTCAGGAATTGAAGTCGGGGATTTTTTGGTTTGTTTGATTTCTTTTATTTGTCAACATTCCTTAATACACCTAAAAATGAGTTCAAGGTATAACTCTCATACTCAGAACTTACTGTAAAGCCGTTTTTTGTGTAATAATATGAGAAACAATTGTCGCAGAGATTCAGCATTGCGTCGGAATTTTTTCCCACAAAATATAATGAACCATTATAATTAGGTTGCAGAATCCAGTTGTTCAATAAATACGATTCGCAATTATTGATTATTTCATTACAATTCAAATAAACTTTTTCGTCAATGGGCAAAGAATCCTCACCGTCCCAGCCAGATTTCAATTCGCGTTTTAGTCTGTCGAGGTCGTTTTTCATCGTTAGACGGGCGGGCGACACAAATGTATCTTCAGCCAAACAACTTTCCATTGCCATTGGCATTTTGGAGTTGTTGGGAGCCACTTCGTCAAAGGTTTTATGTTTCTTTGTGTCTGACATTTAATTTAAATTTCTTTGTGCAAAATTAGGATTTTTTTCTTGGAATCAAAAAGGAAAAATGATTTTTTCATAATTTCTCATTAAAAAACTCCGCCATAGAATTGCTCTACGGCGGAGTTTTGTATGTTATGTAGAGATTCTCTGATCTCTAAACTTTAATCTTTAAACTTTCCACTTTAAACTATTCCTTCACCAGTCTTACCTCGTAAATCTCGCCGATGGCCTTGTTGGGCTTGGCTACAAACTTTACGCGGACCTGGCTCTTGCCCTGGAGTACCGAGGCTGGGATATCGTAGGTCTCGGCCTTGAACTCGCTGATGCGGTACTTGCCAGTGTTGTTTACCGAGTGTACCAGAACGTCGTCGATCAGGATATCGAACTCGTGGGATTTCCACTCGCCAACACCCCAGTATTTCAGACGGATCTTCAGGTCGGTGAGGCCGTCGGTCTTCATCAGGTAGCTGAAATAGTGGCCGTTGTTGGCGTCGCGCCAGAAACAGTCGTTGGTGTTGCCAGTGTAAGAGTTGTCGGTCTCCATACGGTGGTCGGTCTCAGGCTGTTGCAAGTCGGAGGCCAAGCGGTCT
>JAZUEG010000182.1:0-2479 GCA_045640025.1 Bacteroidales bacterium | reverse complement strand
GTGCCGCCGCCCTTGTAGGTGTCGAGCAGCTCATGTATGTCGAGCTGTTTTATGACGTAGTCAACGAGGCGGGCTGGAGAATCCTGCGGCACCATGCTTTCTATGGATGGAGGGAAGAGTAGTATTTCTCCCTGATTGTATTCTTTATATACTTGTCTTGCCATATTATCTTTCTATTTTTCAGAAAGATAATAATTTTTTTTGATATAAAAAAGGCTGTCGCAAAAAAAAACTTTTTGGACAGCGCCCTCTGGGAAGGTCTGATAAAACTTTACATATTTGTATAAACTTCCAAAATCAAATCCCTTCCCATATCGTGTTGTAAGTTCGGATGATTGGTTTTCTATCATTCTTTTGCCATAACCTTCGCTTCCTTGATGAATCTGTTCCTCTTCCGCTATGCGTTTGCCCAACAGCCAGTTCCTCTTGATAAGAAGCACATTTACAGATTGATACGCACTTTGGCGAGCGGTTTCCACAATATTGCAGGCGTCTGCAATGATATTGTTATGTTTGTTTGATAATTCCTGCATTGTTTTTTTTGTTTGTCTCTGATGCAAATGTATGAATTTTTTTTTGCTACGCAAAGAAGGTGCGCAGTCCGGGAGTTTTTTTCTATTTTGTTGGATGATTTGGCGGTGGTTTCGGTGATTATGGGTTAGACTATAATAAATTGTTTCTGGTAACTTTTCCCGAAATATCGGTAGTTTCTTTCTCGATTTTTTGTTTTATCTTTGTGCAAAAACAAATAATCAAATCCCAAAAAATGAAGAAAGTTTTAGTGATATCTACAAGTCCGCGCGTGAGGAGCAATTCTGATGCATTGGCGGATGAGTTTGTGCGTGGCGCAAGGGAGGCGGGCCACGATGTTGAGATGGGAAAAGAGATTTAATTGACGATAATTCTACGAATTGGCAATTTCGCCTACGGAGTTTTTTGGGAAAAATAATTTTTTTTCGTAAAATTACGAACAAAAATTTGGTGGATTCAAAAATTGTTCGTATCTTTGCGAACGTAATCAAAGATATCTTTTTTATGGCCGACAATAATTATTGTATCAAGACAGAGACGCTGG
This sequence comes from Bacteroidales bacterium, assembly GCA_045640025.1. Lineage (GTDB taxonomy): Bacteria > Bacteroidota > Bacteroidia > Bacteroidales > UBA3824 > UBA3824. The sequence goes on along the minus strand of JAZUEG010000182.1, from coordinate 1,404 downwards.
CGCAGTTTGCAAAGGCGTTGGGGCACCCGGCGAGGATTGCCATTCTCAAATTTCTTGCTAAACAGAATGTCTGTTATTTTGGCGAGATCCACGAGGAGTTACCGATTGCTAAGGCTACTGTAAGTCAGCACCTGACAGCGCTTAAAGAGGCTGGACTTATTCAGGGCGAGATCGAGACTCCTAAGGTGAAGTATTGTATCAACCGCGAAAACTGGCAGTATGCTCAGCAACTTTTCGGCGAGTTTTTCAATATGACGCTTTGCGAGAAGTCGGGCGATTGTTGCAATTAGCACCCCTCTGTCTGTACCCTAAAAAAATATCAAAGCCCTTGGTGTGCCCGAGGGTTTTAATTTGGTTACAATGTTCGTAAAACTACGAATTGTTTTAAATCGCACAGATGACACAGATTTTTCACAGATTAATTTTTTTTATCATCTGTGGCTTTTGTGCGGAATGTTAATCAATTAAATCTCAAAGAATTATGTTTAAAGTGATGAAACAAATCAAGGTGCTCGTGAGTGAGTGCAACTGCAATCAGCAATTTGCTTCTCTGGTGGAGAAGGTGGTCAGCGACAACAACTTGGATGCTGTTGTTGAGAAGGTGGACGATATGGCTGAGATTATGCAATACGATGTTATGAATCTGCCTGCACTGGTTGTGGACGGTAAGTTGGTGGCCAAGGGGAAACTCTCTGAGGCTGAGTTGGTTAATCTTCTAAAAAATTAATGATTATGGGAAAGTTTATTTTGACTTTGGCGCTCTGCGTGATGGGCGCAGTATCTGCAATGTCGCAGAATGTGGAGGTGATGTATTTCCACGGCAAACAGCGTTGTGTTACCTGTCTGAGTATCGAGAAATATGCTCAACAGGTTGTGTCAGAGGAATTTGCCGACGAGTTGAAATCAGGCAGGTTGAAATTCTCAGTGGTTGACATTTCTACCGACGAGGGCCGTAAACTGGCTGGCGAGTACAAAATCTCGTGGTCGTCGCTGATAATAGAAAAGCAAAAAGACCGCAAGGACCTCTCGCAGATGGCTTTCCGCTATGCCAAAAATCAGCCTGAGGAGTTCAAGAGACAATTCAGGGACGAAATCGTATCAGCGCTCGCAAAGAAATGACGGAGTTCCTTAATCAACTTTTGGACAACAGCCACATTCCATTCCTGACGGCGTTTTTGCTGGGCTTGCTAACGGCGATCTCGCCTTGTCCGCTGGCCACAAATATCACCGCCGTCGGGTTTATAAGCAAGGATCTTGAAAACCGTAACGCAGTGTTTGTCAGAGGATTGCTCTATACTCTTGGACGCACTATCTCTTACACGGCACTCGGCTCCATACTTATATATATTATAAGGAGTGGCGAGGATGTTTTTGATATTCAGCAAGCCGTGGGCGAGTGGGGCG